>JBEKTM010000006.1:0-35310 GCA_049516035.1 Dehalococcoidia bacterium | reverse complement strand
GCTCTATTGAGGCAATCATGCCTTTCGTAGAAGGCATGGCTACTTATAGCATAAGCAAGGCGGGAGTCATTGCTCTGACCAGGTCTCTAGCTAAGGAATATGGCAAAAATGGTTTCCGAGTAAATGCCATCGTACCGGGCGGGATAATAACTCCGGGAACAAAAGCGGTGGCCAAGGAAATTACCCAGCTCCGGCTGAGCCTGCTTAGAACTGGCGTACTGTTTAGCACCCGTCTGCCCCTCAAAAGGGGCGGGCAGCCGGATGAAGTGGCTCGCATTGCTGTGGTCCTGGCCAGTGACTTATCCAGCTATGTTCATGGAGCGCTGATACCCGTGGACGGAGGATTCTTATCGGCATAGTGGGAGTGGAGGTCGCAGTCGCTTAGCAACCCTCCCAGATTCTTGTAGTTGCTTGATTCATCAAGCTTCGTCATGAGCTCAGTCGAAGCAATGACAAAGGGGGGGAAGCCCAATAAATTGGGCAACTACATTTTCGAACAGCATTATAGGGTAGTTGTTAAACACCTTATATTTTGCCAAAACGGCGCTGGCGGCGTTTATATTCAGAAAGCGCTTCCTCAACGTCTTTATGACCAAAATCAGGCCATAACACTGGAGTGAAATAAAGTTCACTATAGGCAGCCTGCCAGAGGAGGAAGTTGCTGAGGCGGCTCTCACCGCCAGTACGTATGACTAAATCAGGGTCAGGGATATCAGGGTTATATAGATACTGGGCAAACACAGGCTCATCTATATTATCACGAGGAATACCAGCGCTGGCGATACGTCTGGCTGCCTGGACAATTTCATCACGTGCACCATAATCAAAGGCCAGACAAAGTGTAAGCCCGGTATTATTTTTGGTGAGTTCGACTGCTGCCTGTACCTTCTCCCTCAATTTCTGAGATAGTCTATCCAGCCTGCCCAGGTGTACCAGTCGGATATTTTCTTGATGAAAAGCTTGGGCCTCTTGGTCAATCTTTCTGGCCAGAAGACTGAGCAAGCCAGCGACCTCTATCCTGGGCCGATTCCAGTTCTCGGTGGAGAACATATAAAGGGTCAGGTATTTTACTCCATGGTCGGCAAAAATCTTTACCACCGGACGAATATTCTCACCACCCGCATTGTGTCCCACAAGCCTGGGTAAGCCACGTTTCTTTGCCCATCGGCCATTGCCATCCATGACAATAGCCACATGCTGGGGAGGATAATTTGCTTGAGTCATGAACTAACCTCGCGAGAAAAGAGATGCCTGACTTTCAACAGGGGATAGGCGGAGCTACGTTTCAGGATAGCCAAAATTAACCCGCTGTGCCAATCGAAGGAAAGATTGCTTGAATTGGACAAATCCTCAGCTATGCCGCTAGAGTCCACCACGTCGAATATTCCCTCGATTTGGCGGTCGCTTAGTTTGGTATAAGCCCATCTGGCCCAGTGACCACGGGAGAGTTCCTTGCCTATTTTTGCCTTCCACTGCTTTTGATAGCGCGAAAGCTGGCCTGCAGTTAAATTATCACTACTGAGAGCCTCATCAAGCACCTCGGCAGCTATCTGGGCACCAAGATGCCCGAAGTATATCCCTCCACCGGTAGTAGGCTTCACCTGTCCTGCAGCATCTCCAATAACCAGTATCCTGTCTCCGTAGCTGCGGGCTAAAGTCCCTACCGGCACAGCCTTTTGTCTGATTTCCACCTCCCGACTTGCTATCCTACCCTGGCTGAAGAGATTGTTGAGGAATTTTTGCAAATGTAGCTTGGCTTGCAATGTTGCCAAAAGGCCAACATATGCTTTGTTTGCTGCAGTGGGCACAACCCAGGCAAATGCACCCGGCGCTATTTCTTGACCAAAGTATATTTCGAATTCATTCACGTTTTTCGCTTCAATTTCGACCTGAGCGCCGACGAGGAAATTCTTGATTCTGCCCAGGCCTAGCTTTCGGGGCAGCTTGGGCTTGAAACCATTAGCCAGGACCACAGCTCTAGCATTGAATATCTCTTTGGCGCCAGAGCACAGAGCTTCGGCTTGTATGCTATTCTCTTCAGGAATAATGTCGATGACCGGAGAAGAGAAGAAATATTGAGCCCCCTGGGATTGGGCCTTAGAAGCTATCGCTTTATCAAGTAAAAGCCGATTGACAACGTAAGCTTGAATCTTTTCAGTTTGCAATCTCAAGCATCTCCCTGAAGGGGAGAAAAACCTGGCCGAGTTTAACTTGGTTAATATTACATCCGTGCCGAGGCCTAAGGACTGGAAACATTCGGTGCTGATTATTCCTGTGCAACAAACATCAAGCCCCGGCGCACTTTTTTCCTCAAAAACAGCGATATTATAGCCTAGTGAAGCCAGTTTATAAGCTATGTGGCTTCCGGCTGGCCCTGCCCCCACTATGATGACATCGTAAAACTGGCCTGACAATTCCTTGTCACCTTCTTAGATTCTTAGCAGACAATATCATATTATATAACAAAGTGCCCAGCTATATCTATTTGCCAATTTGACAGGTACCCTGGCGTGTACCGGGTTACAGCACATTACCGACAGCGATGGTTAAGGTATTTTATCTGTGGGTGGAAAGGGGACTATGATTCGTCCTACCATGATTATTGCCAACTCTGAGGAACTGTTTTATACCAGCTAGCATAAAGAAAGTTAACTAGCCTCATCGTATGGTCTTTCTTTTTCCACCACCCTGACGTTTGGGTCGAGGAGCCGAGGGCAAACCGTGTTCGGTCATCCATTTCTTTAAACCAGCGGCTTGTTCCAACTCTTGTTTCTTCACCTCTTTTATATCCACTCCAGGATTGAGACATTTTATCATCTCGTATTTTACCGTCCCGAGTAGATTGAAAAGGGTATTCTGGTCCTCGTATGATAATGGCGACAGGATTTTCGAAACAACCTCCAAGATTGCCACATCTACTGGTTTAAGGGCAGCCTTCCCTTTGCTGGTCATAGACACATATACTACTCTGCGGTCAATCCTGTCTCTTTTCCTTGTGACCAACCCCACTTTGACCATGCGGTCAACTATCATACTGATGCTGTTTGTGCTACGTTCCAACCACCGAGCTATGTCAGTTATCCTGGCAGGCTCACCGAGGTATGAAATACTCACAAGTATTGCGTACTGCTCCGTAGTAAGCCCAAATTCCCCAGCCGTTTCGTCTTCACATCTCTTAAGCAAGGTATAGGTTTGGTATATCTGCCGCCATAATCTCAAAGCTAGCTCTGTAGATTTAGAATTTGTCGTCATGTTTAACCTCCCTTAATTATTTCACGGGCACTTTGCTCGTTCGCATAAATTGCTATTATAACAACATTTATCATCTACAACAATAATAACCCTGTTAATCCGTGCTGTCATACATTGTTTAAATCATAATCTATTCAAAAGTACCACTAGCTAACAGCGGGAGCTTGACTCGCTCCCGCTGCTTATGTAAAAAAGGAGGTAAGTGACGAGAAAACTAGTTAATTGCTCTCTTGTATACTACATACCGGATGCACCAACTGTTTACGAGCATCAGCTTCATTCGTATCTTGATGGACATTATACGATATAGAAACATAAGAATACCACTTTTTCAAAGGGATGTCAAGGGCCTTTGTCGCTGCGAACCGGGATGCATGTGGGAAGAGCAATACCTTTATTTTACTGCGTTCGTATGTTCAGCCTTGCCGCCATGCCCTGCATTGCACTCAGGGTTCCTCAACATCTACCCAGAGATATGGCGGCTCTTTAAGATAAGGCTCCCCTTCCTTGTATAATACAAACTCCACCTTTTGTCCCTCGCCTGCCTTCTGAGGCACAAAGCCCACCTCCCCCTCCCATTTACCTTCATTCTCTAGCTCAACATCTATTTCATACCTGTCCTCGCCCTCAATCCTCAGCATTGTCTGCTCTCCGTCTATCCATACCTCTACTCTATAGCTTGCGTTCTCTTGCTCATGGTTCACTATCCCCACTATCACATCCCCTTCCTCACCCACCTTTAATTCCGTGGGATAATTCGCAGCTTTACCATAGGAGTTTAAGATAAAGAATTCGGTGAATTTCTCGCCGACTTTAGGCTTAGCAATCACATATCCCAAAGTCCCTATCGCCCCCACTATTGCCACCACCAGCACCACTGACAGCACCTTATCGGGCAGGCTCTGCCCCTGCCATGAAGGCAACCTGACATTAAATGGTACCCTGAACCTTTCCTCCGGGGCCAGCTTTTCCCGACGGTACCAGGCGACGCCCGATGTCGCTATGATAAACACCGCGAGTGAAATCAGCATGGGGTCAAGCCTTATCCCCCAGGGGGTGAAATTAAGGACAAGTCCTATCAGCGGCACCACCGCGATAGAAAGCCCGAAGCTCAAAGCCACTCTTTCCACCCCACCCAGGCTATCTTTCTTGGGAAATAGCGCTGCCAGCAAAGTATAGCCGGGGAAGAAAAGCAAAAACGGAAGCCCTAAGATAATCCGAGCTATTATACTGGAAGGGAAAAAGGCGATGACCACGGCAAGCAGGATGGTCAATATACCGATGAGCCAGAGGTCTTTATTCTTTTCCAACTTAGCTTTCAACGCAAAGTTACTGTATATTATTCCAGTCAGCATAGCTAAGTCAACCAGCCATTGGAAAGTTAAATTCCAAATGTCAAAATCCAAATGCCCCGCCTGCCTGCTCGCCGTATGACTCCAGCAGGCGAGCCGAGCCCTGGCGGGCAGGTTGAATGCCAAACGTACTTTTCTTTGTCATTTGGACTTTGAGCTTTGTTTGTCATTCGAGCTTTGTAATTTGACATTGAAACCCATCCTTTTGTCATTGCGAGGCACCTTTCCTCTCTGTCATTGCGAGGCACACAGTGCCGAAGCAATCTCGTCGAGGGACATGAGATTTCACGTCGCCCTTCAACAGAAGGGCTCCTCGCAACGATGGTTAGAAATCAATGCACCTAACACCAAAACTCGTTTTCCTGGGTAAGCTGAGCGATTGACATTTGTTACAACTTCCTGTAGGATGTATAAGTACGTGATGCACAGAAAGGGCAAATAGCGGATAAGATTCGAAAAATTGGATTGTCTGCTTTCCTTGTGAACGTAGGGAATCTAATTTTTTATTGGGTATATCAGAGCAATGTAAACACTATGTAAGGAGGGTAGCATGAGTAAGAAAAAGCTGGCACGAATGATTGGAGTTTGTACTGTAGCTATTATGATAATAGTAGTCATAACTATATTACCTTCTTGTCAGTTACAGACATCGAAACCACCCACCTATGGTCTGCAGTTTGATGGCGTGGATGATGATGTGGATCTTGGTGCAAATGCAAGTTTGAAGCCAACTGCTGCACTAACTGTTGCTGCTTGGATAAATCTTCAAACACCCACCACAAGCAGAGAACCTGCGGTTGTTGGTAATGCCCGTCACACAACACCACAAGTTGGTGGTTACGAATTATTAGTAACTCCGGTTGGCATTTGGAACGGCACCTATTGGAATGGTGAGTGGACTGTTATAACAAGCTACAACATATCTTTAATGTTACATCGTGGGGTGGCCCAAGGACAGGCAGATTGGCGAGGTTTTGTCTCTGCTAATATATCTACTGCCAAGTTAGAAAACCAATGGCATCACATCGTTGCTGTTTTTGACAAACCAACAATAGAAATATTTGTTGATGGCGAAGAGGAAGCCACTGCCTCATACAACTATGATGTTAACTATAATGTTACGACAATAACGCTTATCGGTGCGAGTAATTGGGAGCGAGCTTCTCAGAGGTTTTCTGGTACCATTAGCGAAGTCAGAATTTACAATCGGGCATTGGATGCGACGGAGATAAAAGGTTTATATACGGGCTCTGATGTCACGAATGGACTCGTCGGCTATTGGAAACTTGACGAAGGCTCCGGAACAATTGCCCATGATAGCACGGCAAATAACAATACCGGCACGCTATATGGCAGCCCTGTCTGGTTCACGGGCGGCGGTTAGGCAGATGAGACCGGGCGGTCCTACATTGGTACTCGCAGTTTAACGACAAAAGACCGGGAGCCTGAGATTTCAGAAGGAGCATGGCCGCTTGGAGAGAATGTGGTAGGTATAGGTTACGGGAACGTAGTTAACCACAGTACTCTGGGATAAGACAGTGTACCCGTGTTGCTAAGACTCGGATCATACCCTATAGGGCAAGGAGGTTGAACAGACGTCAGATATGACCATCGCTGCCAGCAGCAAAAGCAATGTGCCCAGAATAGCCGTGGTCGTCCCCGCTCTCAATGAAAGCAAGAACCTGCCCCATGTTCTTCCCAGAATTCCTGCCACAGTAGATGAAATCCTATTAGTAGATGGGTATTCCACAGACAATAGTGTTGAAGTGGCTAAGAAGGTTTGCCCAAGAATTCAGGTAATTTATCAGGACGGAAAGGGCAAAGGGAATGCACTGAGAGCGGGCATAGCTAACGCTACCGGGGATATTATTGTCACTATTGATGCCGATGGCTCCATGGACCCAGAACAAATACCCGCATTCATTGCGCCCCTACTAAGCGGGTATGACTATGTAAAGGGTTCTCGTTTCTTACCAGGTAGTGACACTCTGGACATGCCTTGGCTGAGGAGGCTGGGCAACCGGATATTCACCATCCTAGTTAACCTTTTATATGGGACAAGGTATACTGACTTGTGTTACGGATACAATGCTTTCTGGAAGAAAAGTCTTGAGCCGCTTAAGCTTAAAAGCGATGGTTTCGAGATAGAAACCGAGATGCATATTCAGGCGGCCAAAGCCAAGTTGAAGATTGCAGAGGTGCCCAGCTTTGAGCGGGCGAGACTGGACGGAAAAACCAACCTTAAAACTTTCAGAGATGGTTGGAGGATTCTGAGAACCATTCTTTGGGAAAGGGTCCGTGGATAGACCGACGGTGTCCGTCATAGTCTGCTGCTATACGGAGGAGCGGCTTAAAGACATCCATGGGGCGGTGGAATCAGTGTTGGCACAAACGCTCAAGCCTCATGATGTCATCATTGCTGTTGACCACAACAAACAGCTCTACGAAATTCTCAAATCCTACTATATAACTGCTCAACAAACGCAGCCAACTCTATCAACTCCACAAATTAAAGTAGTCCTCAACGAAGGCGCTCGAGGATTATCTGAAACAAGGAATGTGGGCATCCGCGCATCCCGCGCCGACATCGTTACCTTCATTGATGATGACGCGGTAGCTGAGAAGGACTGGCTACTGCATTTGACCAGGCCTTTTGAAGATGAGAGAGTGGTAGCTGTGGGAGGTCGAACCATCCCTCTCTGGCTCAATGGCGCACGCCCTTCTTGGTTCCCTGAGGAACTGGATTGGATTGTCGGCTGCACTTATAAAGGCCTCCCGCTAAACGGGAACGAAATAAGAAATGTCCCGGGCGGCAATACGGCGTTTCGCAAAGATGTTTTTGAGAACGCTGGGTTCTTTAGAAGTGAGACAGGAAGGGTGGGTACAGCTACGGGGTGTGGAGAAGAAGCTGACCTTTGCCTTCGAATCAGTCATGCTGTGCCTGAAGCACTTATCATCTACCAAGAGCACGCAGCCATTCGCCATAAAGTGGCTGTGCGACGAACGACATGGGGCTACCTGTGGCAGCGCTCATACAATGAAGGTTTCTACAAAGCCAAAGTGCAGAAACTCCACCAATCAACTCAAAAAACTCTATCAACCGAGGATTCCTACCTTCGTTACCTTCTGCTTAGGTCCATTCCGAAAAGGCTTGCCCGATTCTATCGTGTAGAAAGCCTTCCCCAAACAGCGGCAATTGTAGCGTGCATGGCTGCTACGGGGATGGGATACCTTGTAGGGAAGGCAAGAGCCTAAAAAAGCATGCTACAATAGTTATAGTCAGGGCAAACAGGATGGTATCATTTTGGTCAGCGCGACGGCTGTCAATACTGCTCACGATAATTGCTTTAGCATTATGGTCATATAGCATCGCGCAGGCTAAACTCAACATCGGCTTCTATGGCCTTATCCACAGTTTCCCCGTTACATTTTTCCTTGCCCTTGCCTTGCTCACGATAGCCTCGGCTATCCTCTGGGGCTCTCGTGAAAATCACGGCAAGCTATTATGTTTACAATTGTGCTTTCTTATCACGGCCTTATGGCTAAGCCCAATTCTGGTCGGGAGCAACGCAGAATTTGCTAATCATGCCTACATATACTTTGGACATGTCCAGTACATAGATCAACAGGGCCATCTCAACGCTGCATACTTCATGTACCATAACTGGCCAGCTCAGTCAATATTATGGGCTACATCTACACAGGTGGTAGGCGTAGCAAACCCAGATCCGGTAGCAACGTTAGGCACTTTCCTCATGCAGTTTCTTGTCCTGTTGCCACTCTATATCCTTTTGAGGAATACTATTGGCAAAAGTAATTACTGTTGGGCAGCAATCTGGATATTCTACCTGGGCAATTGGGCAGGACAGCTTTACTTCATGCCTCCGGGCATGGGTTTCTTTCTTCTGCTAACCCTCCTAGCTGTTCTTACCAAAGCCCTGCTCTCGAAGAGGACTATGGCAGTTAGCGACTGGCTTATGAGCATCCTCATAATGGCTTGCCTAACCATCACGCATCTTTTGACCGCAATTGCTGGCTGTCTCAGCATAATAGCGTTGCTCTTGGCTGCAAGGCGGTATAAGATTGCCGCCCTGGCAATTATTGGCGGTGCCCTTATCGCCGTTTGGACTATCTACGGAAGCCCCGCTCAGCTTCAGATTAATTTGCACGGTCTTATTGACCGACTCTTTAGAGTTGACCTTTTATTTAAACAGCAAATTACTGATGTTCTGGCTGCTCCTAATCCCTCATACTCCGCTGTAAACCACGTCAAGCTATGGGCCTATGTATTATTTATAGCTATCGGTATCGCGGGGTTTATCTTTTCCCGTAAGTCAAGAAACAAAGCTGACCGCACTATCTTGTTTTTAATAGCGGTGCCAATCATTATGGTGTTTATGAATCTGTATGGTGAGGGCCTTATCGCGCGCATCTACCTTTTGGCTTTGATGCCCATAGCCTATTTCGGGGTGAAGCTGCTCAATTTCAAAGCGGCATCTGTTATCCTCTGTCTTTTATTGTTGATTGCCCTTCCAGTGCACATGATTGCACAGTACGGAACTGCAGCCATAAACGACATACCCAAAGGCGAAATTGCTTGCTGGCATTTCATCGATGATAAAACAACAGAGGGCTATTTCGCAATGCCCGATACGGGTGTATACCCATACACCCTGCTGCGCACCCAAGTTCCGCTTGGGGAACTAAGCTGGGTCAATGACCGTCTGGTTGGCACGGTTCTTAAGGATAAGCGCCCCCTATATGTCGATATAGGCGAACAGAGCGAAAGGATGTACGATTTCATGTATAACAACCCCGCGTTTATTCCCGAAACTCGCAGCCGGTTAGAGAATTCCCCATACTTCAATCTTATCTATGTCAATCCAGACCTGAGCCTGTATATGAGCGAAGCACAGTAAGCTTGATAAAAAGAACGAGGTGTGTCCTGCCAGGAGCTATAATTGCTGTGTCAAGGAGGCAAGATGGATAGCTTGAAGGTCTCGGTTATTGTCCCCACCAGAAACCGACCTGAAATATTAGGTAGATGTCTGGAGAGTATTATTCAGTCTCACTGCAACTACGCTTATCATGAGCTTATGGTGGTAGATAGTAGTGATGACGAAGCCAAAATCAGGCTCACCCGTCAGATAGCGCAGGACATGGGTGTCCTTTATTACCAGGAACCAGGACCTGGGCTTTCCTTCGCCCGGAACACCGGAATTAGATCGTCATCCGGGGACATCGTAGTCTTCGCTGATGACGACTTTGTGGTGGAGAAGGACTGGATATACAATTTAGTCCCCAATTACGCCGATGAACAGGTTATATGCTGCACCGGACGAATGTTACCTTATCGCCAAGACGAGGCAAGCACTGTCTTTGCTCAGACTATGGGCTATGACAGGGGGGATAGAAGGCGTATTTTTACTGTCGATGATATTAGCTTGGTCAAATTGTTTAAAACAGTGCCCCTAATCGGGCGCCTGAGACTCGCCGATAAAACCCCGGTCCCCTGGGGTGTTGGTACTGGCTTCTGCTCATTTAGAAAGCGTGTCTTTGAGGAAGTGGGCTACTTTGACGAGAACCTGCGGGTGGGCAGGGTTTCTGTCGGGGAAGACATGGACATGTTTTACAGAATACTCAAAAGTAGGTACAAGATTATTTACGAACCCAGAGCCGTGGTCAATCACGATGACCCCCAAACCATGGAGGGTATCCTAAACAAATCATATAATTACGGGCTTCACCGGCAGGTGGTCTTCAGCAAGTATAGAAAGGATCCTTATATGCTGGCACTCTGCTTCGGATCTTTCTTCTTCTCAATGCTTGCCTTGCTGAGAACAACAATGAAATCAGAGCGGGAAGAGAGAAAGGTAATTGCCGCCGGAATAAAAGGCTTCTTAGAAGGCTTGGGTAAAAAGAGGCTAAGGATATGACACAGCCGATTTGAAGGTCGCAGGTGTTGGCTGTGGGTTTATTATGACTACTGGAAAATATATGGTGAGGCATTCATAGCTTCGGGAATAGAGCTAAAGGAACTGTTGAGCTCCCCCATCTTTTGTCATTAGGAAACGTACAGTGTCAGCAATAATGAGGAAAATGCTGTTTCGTCCTACTGAGCATGTCAGAACGAATGAACCTATTGCCTACAGTGACTACCAAATGCATATTAATAGGTATATTTTCGCATCGGAGTTTGCCAGGGATAAGGTTGTTTTAGATGTCGCTTGTGGCGCTGGCACCGGCAGCAAGTATCTGGTGAGTAAAGGTGCCAAGAAAGTTACTGGTGTGGACATATCCGAAGATGCCATTAGAGAGGCTAAAATATGGAACGCAGGAGAGAAACGGGCAGAGTTTGTGCATGCCGACGCTCATTCATTGCCATTCCCAAGCTGCTCCTTTGATGTAGTGGTTTCTTTTGAAACCATCGAACACTTGAAAGAACCCCAGAGGTTTCTATTTGAATGTGCAAGGGTCATTAAAAAAGGAGGCATTTTCATCTGCTCCACCCCAAATAAAAGGATTACCACCCCTATCTTTAGGAGACCTACAAACCCTTACCATGTAAAAGAATTTTATCCCAAAGAGTTTTGTGAACTGGTCGGGAACTATTTTGCCGATGCTATTACCTATGAGCAGCACATGCTCAATTTAAAGGGTAGGGTGAGGTCACAAATGATTAGCATAATAGCCCACATACTTTCCACACTTCCCGGGGGGAACAGGATGAAAGGATTTCTACGCACAATTGGGCAGCCTATTCTGCAGGAGCCGTATCTCCCAATGTTTAACCAAGAAACTGATGAGATGCAAAATAAAAGTTATCAAGTCTCCCCTTTCAGAAGCACCCTGCTTAAAACTCCCGAATATGTAATCGTGGTAGCCAAAGCAAGATAGGCGTGAGCAACTTGTGGTATGGTTTCAGCGAGAAGTGGTTAAAGCTACAGAATATGTTAGGCGGGGATGAGCGCCGCGACTTGAGATTGCTTCGAGGGCTTCCCTCCTCGCAATGAATTTGGAGGTAGGAATCAGATGTGGGTAGGTGGAGGGATGAGCTTTCTGGCGACGAGAACATAAATTGCTACGATTAACTGCGCTCCGAGCCAGGCGTAGCCAATGCCGATTATGCCGGTTAGCGGCAGGAGGAGATAGCTTATGACCAGCACACCTATGGCTAGGAACCCCCAGATTATTATCAGCTCTGTTATCCTGCCGGTCACCCGGAGTATGCCGGTGTAAATACAGTTAACCCCAAGAGGCAGGCTGGAAAGGCAGAGCACCCAGAGCAGCGGCAGGGCATTCAGTGAGTAGCCGTGACCGAAGGTAAGAAGCAGCCACTTGCCGGCGGCGGCCAGCAGTATTGCCGCGGGGACGAGCAGCAGGAAGGTGGACTTCAGTGATTTGACGACGTTCTCCCTTAACCGGTCTTCAAAGTACGAGCCTTCGGCAAAGAGGGAAGACGAAGCGGCCCATGGTATGGCGAAAAGCAAGCCAGCCATCATCCAGGCGATGTAGAAGTAAGCATTCTGCTCGGCGCCACGAACATTGACCACCATGAGCGGCAAGAGATAGCCAGGAGCGCTTGCCAGCAGGTTAGAGAGATAGTTGCCACTGGAGTACCGCCACAATTTTTTGAACAGGCCCATGTCCATGGCCGGCAGCGGCCGGTAGCCATCCTGGACCCTGGGGAGAAAAAGGAGCACGGCCACAGCCAGTGCAACGGCCAAGGCTATACCCCAGGAGGCGACCACGCCGAAGGTCTGGAAATAGAGAGCAAGAAGAAGCACCGGCAGAGGAAGCTTGAGTAGGGAGAAAATGGTGTTCTTGGCTAAGGTAAAGCCAGCCCGCCGTTTAGCCAGGAAAGCGGATTCAATCAACAGTGACAGCGTCCATAGCATGGCGAAAAACACAAACGCCAGGCAGAAGATAGTGTTTTCCCTGACGAAGCTCAAGGCCGGAGACCAGAAGTCCAGGCCGGCCAGGAAGATGACAGCCGTCAGCAGGCTGACGAGGCTGCCCAGGGTGAAACAGGTATTTATCATTTTACGGGGGCTTTCAGCCTGGGGCAGGAAACGGACAAGGGATATATCGAGGCCAACCAAGCTCAATACAGCAAGGAGATTCAAAGCCGATATGATGGCTGAGCTATAGCCTACCACGGCTTCGGAATAAAAGTGGGCGACGATGAGCCAGAAAAAGAAGCCACAGAGGGTCGTGACGACGGTGCTGAGCATGATGTAAAGGGCATTAGCATACAGGGGGGTGGTCAGCACCCGCCTGATTCCCAGCTTGGAGGTGACTAGCCTCAGGGCTTCATTTATCGTATCGAACGGCGGAAAGTCTGGCAGTTTCAACTGTTGGGAGATTATAGCGGTTTTGGTGATCGGTGACTAGAGATTAGAGATTGAGGGAGCGGGGTTTACATACAAGTATGCCCAGGCCACAACATCTCAGGACTTCGTCACAACGGTGTCTGTATAACGGAAAGCTTTAATATCACCCTTGGCAACGCATATACCAAGCTGATAGGTTCCGTCTGCGATTTGGTCTTCGGGTATTCTGGCTATGAATCCCAGGTAATCTAAATCCCAGTCGCCGCAGTTTCCAAGCTGACAGGCAACCCCCCAGGCAAACTTGGGTATCGTGTCAAATATATAGGTATTGTTATTAGATTTGAGTATCACGTAAGTCCTGCTATCTTTGGTGCTCTGGCCTTCGATAAACGCCCAACCGCATATTTCCACAAATTCTTGCTCCCCCTCCGTCACGTTGCTTACCGAAACTGAGCCGAATTGCATACTCCCTGGTTCTTCAGGTAGGCTGATTTCTACTAGCTTTGAAGTGCGTAATGCCACGGTCACAGAATCTTGAGACTTTATCAGGACTCTGTCTGTGTAGTAGAGAGCTTCCACAACACGATTCCCGAGATAAAACCTGTCATAGAAACCGACGATGTATTCCCCGTTACTTATCTTCCTGGCTGGAATAAGCGTCGTAAATCCCGAGCGGTCCACATTCAGGATTAATGCCTTATCAAAAATTAGGAGAAGGTCTGGCCTTGGTTCTACATCGGTATCAAAAACATACGTCCGCTGCGCTGATTTCAGGACAATGTACAGTTCCCTATTCTGACAATCCTGGCCATCGACAAATGCCCAGCCACGTATTTCTACTTCTGTCCGGTTGTCAGTAGAAACACTATCTATTTCATACCTCATGTTAGTTGTTTCCGCCGGTAGCTGAAGCTGATGAAGCTGCGCCTCGTCCGGGATTCTATCCAGTCTATCGAAAAGAGGCGCACTCACGAAAATGGTGAACAACACAAATCCCCCAATAATTGCTGTGTGGGTGATTATCTTTTTCCTATGAGCCCTGAGCCTGCTTCCTACTGACATAGCTAATTACTGCTCCTAATCATTCGGCAACAAGGGGTAATCTGCGCCAAAATAATGGTCGAAGATAAGCCGGAAGGTATTTACCGGCGATATGTTGTCAGACACAGTGTTGTAATCCATACCCGGCAGATACATAGCGTTGAGTATTTTTCTCCAATCTTCATCACCAACATAAGGGGAGTCACAAGTTCGCAGACCGTGATCCGACTGCACGATGATAATCGGCGGGATTTCCGATTTTTGCAGCAACTCATCAATTACCTTTCCTATCTCCGTAGAGATGAAGATATACTGCCCGAGATAAAATTGTTTGTCCCCTGCATTGTACCAATCTTTAGCAGGAACGTACTCGCCGCTTGGTCCGAACACAAAGGGAGAGTGGGGACAATATATATGGGCAGCGACGAATTTTGGGCCTTTCAGTTCAGGCAGCGTCTTCAGGTGCTCCAGCGTGTACGAAATCTGGCGCCGATAGGCAATTTCATATTGAGTCCCGACCAGGTGATAATAGAAAGGCTTGAGCATGGTGGTGCTCCACAGGACCTTTTGGAATTCAGATACCAAGCGTGTGGCAGCCTCTTCATAGTAATTGAAATAGAGGTCGGCACTATCTGCCATATAGCTATCCCACGTGCCGACATCCTCACAAGTCCCAAAATAAATGTATTGATAGCCCTGTGTCTTCAGGAACTCTGCCACCTTGCTGTAAGCTAACGCGCGGTAGGTATCGTCGCTCGATGGCTCATATTGAAGATACTCCATATTCAGTCTCTGGGCAATGGCCAATTGTGTGGCCCCTGATGGTGTTTTGCTCTGAGATGCTATGAAGAAGCCCTTATCCTTCAGACTGTTGATGAACTGGCTGTCATCATAGTCATAATATTCCTTCATGATGTCAGGATGGGCGTAATCATCCAGAATGATGAAGTAGATATCGGGCAGGGCGTTGGGCTTGGTTGAATTGGAAGCAGTCTGCCCTGTTGAGTTCCCCGGTGTGACGCCACTCAACCTGGCTAGCCTAATTTCGTAGCTGGCGATGTTAAACAAATTTATGGCAATGAGCGCCACCGCCATTACGTTGAGTATCTTCGTAGTGACGCGAAAATCCCTTTTGGCCAGGCTGATGAAATAGACGCAGTAGCCCCAGATGAACAGCATGCCGGGGAGTAGGTAAGCGTGTTGGGGCACAAAAGCTCCCCAGCTCTCCAGCGCGTCATAAAGACGCCCGTAGGAAAAAAAGAAAATAAGAAATATAGCTGTGGCTAATCCCGCCTTGGCTAAGCTCCGGAGTATAACGCTTAAGATTGCCCACAATATCAGAGCTGCCGCCACTGAGATCGCCAGCGGCAACCAGACCTGGCTTGCCGATGTCTGGCTTATGTTGTAGGCATAAAGAAACAGGATAGGAAAAGCAGCCAACAGCAGCGGGTAGAAGACCACCGGTCCCTTGAAAGTAGCTTCCAACCTTTGCTTCATCTCTGTATCCAGCGCATCAGATACAGCGTCCGTTGCGATTCTCGGATATCGGCGGAATCAACAAGCGCCTGGTAAAGACCGGAACTCGTCAGATGGTCATAGCCGTCCTTGTAGACCAGGTTTAGCTGACGGTAGGTGACGCCATCCTGCTGGAAAAGGAAAACGCTGGGGTCACGGAAGGAGGCTGGTAGTTGCACATTACTCCTTCTCTTCACCCCCCTTTTGCTTTTTGAATATATTGCGGAAGAAATTCTTTACCCTCGTCCGGTATACACCAATCAGCGCCAGTACCCCGACAAAGGACCCGATGAGAAACTGGATGATAATGCTGCCTGTACCGGCGTCGATATAATAGGCATGAGCTGCCTGGCTGGATATACCGACATCGATAGACGCATAAGCCGTTTGCGAGAAAATCAAGAAAAGCGAAATAACGACGGCAAGTATGATTCCTAGATGTTTTACCCGATTCATACTGCTCCTCCTCGTTGTGTTAACTATTAAACATGCTAGCCCACTGATATGTATTTGTCAACATGCGTAGAGGCATACTTTCAAATGCGCCCGATGTGGCTGTCTGGGAGGTGGCGAGGTTGCCAGTCAGAATTTTGCGCCAAGGTGTATCCCAATACTGATTCCCTTTAACAACGCCATAAATCATGATCATAGAGAGTCCTGAGATTTTTGGGCAATTCCTATTTGTCTTTGCGAATCCCGATTTATCGGGACGAAGCACTCTAACCATCTCAACCAATTCCATAAATACAATAAACTGAAACAACCACCGAGTCTAGACTATCGCCTATTTTGCCACTCAACAGACTCTACCAAATATAGAAACTCACAAGGCTTGACCTCGCAGCATCAAAGCTGTTTAAATTAATCTCGGGAGCACCCAATGCTAGAGATAAAGGTTTGTAAAATTACAGGCAAATGCCCAGTGTACAATAGCGAGGATAAGAGCCCGGCTGATATAATCGGCATAAATATGAACCTAAAAATGGATTGTCCATAATTAACAAGCTTTGAATAAGGGAATGAATGAGCCTAGAATCTCAGTCATAATACCAGCTATTTATGCCACTGAACATAAATTATACGTGGCTGGGTTTTGGAGAAAAATGATGTGGCCACGGACTAAAGTTCCAACATAGATGGAAGAGCTTAAATGAGAGTATTTGTTACTGGCGGAGCAGGTTTCATAGGTAGTCATCTAGTAGACCACCTAATATCGGAGGGGCATGAGCTTACAGCATACGATAACCTCAGCTCAGGAAAGAAGGAGTTTATTGAGCATCACATAAGGAAGCCTACTTTTGCACTCGTAGAGGCTGATCTACTTGACTTGGATAAGCTCAAGAATGCCATAAGGGGACATGACGTAGTTTTTCACCTTGCTGCTAATCCCGAGGCAAGGTGGGGGATAGAAAATACCGAGCTTGATTTAAAACAGGAAACGATTGCTACTTATAATATCCTAGAATCAATGCGAGTTAATGGAGTTAAGAAAATCGTATTCTCCTCCAGTGGCACTATCTATGGCGAAACACCGACAATCCCTTTACCTGAAGACTATGGTCCTGCGCTTCCCATCTCGCTCTACGGAGCCGGCAAGCTAGCTTCCGAGGGTCTGATAAGTGCCTTTTGCGGCACCTTTAACATGCAAGCATGGATATTCAGATTCGCCAATGTTGTAGGGAAAAGGACAACACACGGGGTCATTTTCGATTTTATTCAAAAACTGAAGCAAAACCCGCACAAGCTGGAAATACTGGGCGATGGTAAGCAGTGTAAGCCATATTTACACGTTGAAGATTGTGTTGATGGCATTCTGTTTGGCTTCAAGAATTCTCATGATAAAGTCAATGTATTCAACCTTGGCTGTTCCACAGCGACCAATGTAACTACCATAGCTAAGATGCTGGTAGAGGGAATGGGATTGAATGACGTCAAGTTCAAGTATACGGGGGGCGATAGAGGCTGGCCTGGGGATGTACCTCAGGTAAGATTCAATGTGCATAAGATGAGCAGGTTAGGATGGAAGGCTAGGTATACCTCGGATGAGGCTGTAAAAAAGGCGATATGGGATATCCTGCACAAAGGATGGGACTGAGATGCAAGTGGCAATTCTCGCTGGTGGTCTGGCAACCAGGCTAGGACCATTAACAGAGAAAACACCTAAATCTATGGTCATGATTTAGGGTAGACCTTTTCTCGAATATCAGTTAGACTTTCTAAGGAAAGATTTCGATGCTTGCTCCGATTTTGCCCGAGGCATAGTTGAAATAGAAAAAGGGCTAAAGAAAGTCCTAGAAATAGGCAATCTGGAGACGGTGAGGGACTTCACCGATGGTCGGGACGCAGTCAAGGGATTATGGCTACTGGCTGAAAAAGGAGAATATGGGGAGGTATATAATCTCTGCTCTGGAAGATCACGTAAGATGAAAGACATACTAATGAAGTTAATCTCCATTTCGGGTAGGGAAATCAAATGTCAGGAGACTCCTGAGAAAATGCGCCCTTTTGATGACCCTATATACGTTGGTGACAATACCAAGCTGCACAGTCTTGGTTGGGAACCTCAAATACCTCTGGAAAAGACCCTGTCTGATATGCTTGATTACTGGAGAGAAGAGATAAGTGAAGCTTAAGGATAGAGTAGCTATTGTTACTGGAGCAGGAAGAGGCATCGGCAGAGCCATCGCTCTTGCCTTTGCACAAGAAGGTGCCAATATAATAGCTGTCTCCCGCACTAGTGAGGAGATTGAGGAGACAGTTAGGCAGATCAAAGCTTTGAATAGTAATGCCTTTGCTCTGAAGGCTGATGTGTCAAATCAAGAAGATGTGAACGAGATAATCAGGTCAGCTACTCAAAATTTTGGCAAGGTAGACATTTTAGTGAATAGCGCTGGCATCCAAGGACCAATAGGTCCAGTTGTAGAGAACAACATTGACCAGTGGATTAAAACGGTTCATGTCAATCTAATCGGGACTTTTCTTTGTACCAGAGCTGTGTTGCCGATAATGATAAAACGCCGTTGCGGTAAAGTCATAAACTTGTCTGGCGGAGGTGCCACTTCGCCACGACCATGCTTTACAGCTTATGCTGTTTCTAAAGCAGCAGTGGTGCGTTTCACCGAGAGCATTGCTCATGAAGTAAAGGAATTTAATATACAGGTTAATGCTATCGCACCTGGTGCGGTGAACACTAGAATGCTAATACAGGTGCTCGCCGCAGGGGACGCTGCCGGTGAGAATGAGCTTGCCGCAGCGAAGCACCAGCTAGAAACGGGAGGGACACCTCCTGATAGAGCAGCAGATCTTGCTGTATTCCTTGCCTCCGATGAATCTGATGGGCTTTCAGGGAGACTGATAAGCGCTGTCTGGGACGATTGGCAGCGAATAGCCAGCCAAATCGAAGAGGTGATGCACACCGACCTCTATACACTACGCAGGATTGTTAAAGAAAGCGATTAATTTAGAATTTAGCTTGCAGAGGCAGAAGTAACATGAAAATGGGCTTGATTGGTGCTGGACTCCAGGGAAAACGTCGAGCTGGAGCTTTAGAACAATTCCCGGGGGCTGAATTAGCCGTGGTGGCTGATACAAATGTGGATGCTGCTCAAAGCTTGGCTAGAAAGATGCATTGTCAAGCCACACCCAAGTGGGAAGAGATCGTAGCTAGGCAAGACATTGAGGTGCTGATTGTTTGCACCCCCACCTACCTCCATGCCCCTATAAGCATCGCCGCCGCCAAAAGGGGCATGCACATACTCTGTGAAAAACCGCTGGCTATAACCATAGAGCAGGCGGAGGAAATGCTAAGCACCTGCCAGAGCAATAAGGTGACACTCAAATGTGGCTTTAATCTCCGTCATCATCCTGGAATACAACAGGCCAAGGAATGGCTTGATGAAGGAAGAATCGGCGAGCCAATTAATTTACGGCTACGCTACGGGATAGGCGGAAGGCTGGGGTACGACAGAAAATGGATAGTAGACCCCCAAATGAGCGGCGGTGGACAATTAATGGACCAAGGAGCGCATGTTCTGGACTTAGCTCGTTATTTTCTAGGCGATTTTGCTGAAGTTTTCGGCTTCCTCCAAACGGGATTTTGGGACGTTGACCCCTTGGAAGATAATGCCTTTGCTCTTCTCCGCACCAATAAGAGGCAAGTAGCTTCACTACATGTTAGCTGGACCCAGTGGAAAAATTTGTTCTCACTGGAAATATTTGGCCACTTCGGTTACATTTTAGTAGAAGGCCTCGGCGGCAGCTACGGTGTGGAAAGAATAGTCTTCGGGCAAAGGGACTTCTCCAAACCTTTTGGCGAAGAGACTATTGAATATCGCGGTGAGGATACTTCGTGGTACAAAGAATGGGAGGAATTCAGTGGCGCCATAAAGGTGGGTAGAGAGCCGCTAGGAAATGGTTATGATGGACTCCAAGCGCTCAAAATGGCATTTGCTATATATGAGTCTGCCCAGAAAAGGCAAGTTGTGAAGCTTTAACCAAGGTATGAAAATACAGCTGGCAATACTGGCTGGTGGTCTGGCAACCAGGCTAGGACCATTAACAGAGAAAACACCTAAATCTATGGTCATGATTCAGGGTAGACCTTTCCTCGAATATCAGTTAGGCTTTCTAAGGAAAAGCGGGGTGACGAGCGCGGTTTTATGTATTGGCCACCTGGCAGAACAGATTGAGAATTATTTCGGCGACGGCAGGAAGTTTGGCATGAACATAACTTATAGTTATGAAAGTAAGCAGTTACTGGGCACTGCTGGTGCCTTGAAGAAAGCCGAAAGGCTGCTCGAGGATCCATTTTTCACGATGTACGGTGATTCTTATCTCTCTCTGGACTTCGCCGACGCCATGTCCTATTTCAAAAGTCGGGATAAGCTCGCCCTCATGAGCGTTTACAAGAACTATGACCGATATGAGGGAAGCAATACAGTGATTAAAGGAGAGTTGGTCAAGAAGTTTAGCAAAAAGGAAAAAACTAAAGGTATGGTGTATATCGAGTATGGAGCAAATATCTTCAGGAAGGCAGCCCTTGAGTTGATACCGGAAGACTTGCCTTACTCGCTAGATAAGTTATTCCCGGAGCTTATAAGACGGAAAGATCTGCTTGCCTATGAGGTGAGAGAGCGCTTCTACCAGATAGGCTCTCCAGAGGGACTGGAGGAATTTAAAAGATATGTTATGCAAACCAGCGGGGTGACGCAATGATAATCTCCAGGGCACCTGTGAGGCTAACCTTGGGGGGCGGAGGAACAGACTTAAAGTCTTATTACTCTAAATATGGGGGATTCTTGATTGCAGCGGCGATCGATAAATACGTCTTTATTTCAGCTAACAAGAGATTCTATGACAGCATTCGTTTGAGTTACTCTCAGACGGAGATAGTGGATAATGTCGCTGATATAAAGCACCACATTTTTAAGGCGGCACTGAGACTGCTCAACATTGACAGTGGCATCGAGCTTGTTTCTGTTGCTGATGTCCCAGCTAACTGTGGCCTCGGCACCTCCTCTAGCTTCACCGTCTCACTGCTCAACGCACTTCACGCCTACAAGAGGGACTTTGTTACCCAGAAGCAGCTTGCTGAGGAAGCTTGCCACATAGAAATAGATGTTTTGCAAGAGCCCATAGGCAAGCAAGATCAGTATATCGCTGCTTTTGGCGGAATTACCTGCCTTACCTTTGAAAAGAATGGAGACGTCCTAGTCGGGGCACTTAAAATATCAGATGAAGCTCTGGATCAAATAGAAAGCAACATAGCACTTTTCTATACCGGAATTGAGAGGAGCGCCTCGGAGATACTCGCCGATCAAGATGAGAAAAGCAAGAAAGATGACCCCAAGGTCATTGAGAACCTCCATAAGATAAAGGAGATCGGTCTCCAAACGAGGAAGGCTCTGGAAAGCGGTAATGTAGACGAATTTGGTGAACTTCTCCATGTTCACTGGGAGACAAAGCGAAAACGCTCTTCCAAAATGACTGACCCTTTTATTGATGAATGCTATGAGACCGCGCGCAAAAATGGCGCCCTCGGAGGGAAGCTCATAGGCGCCGGCGGGGGCGGGTTTTTTATGTTCTATTGCCATAATAGTGACAAACCCGGGCTATCCCAAGCTATGAAGAAAGCAGGCCTTAAGCCGATGAGATTTCGTTTCGATTTCGAAGGAACAAAAATATTGGTCAATTCCTAGTGTGTCAGGAAGTCCAAACCCTCAGGACTATGACCTGAGACCAAGAATTGAGTAACCTGGAGGATTTATGGAGAACAAAAGGTTTATCCAGAATTATCTCTCGGAGATAAAGAGGGTTGCCGATGATATCTCGGTAGATGATATAGATAAGGTGGTAGGGGTCCTCTTCGATGCCTGGAAGAGGGGAAGTCAAATCTTTGTTTGTGGAAACGGAGGCTCTGCTTCCACCGCCACCCACTTTGCCTGCGACTTATCCAAGACTACCATCGTGGAAGGAAAAGGGAGATTCAAGGCCTATTGCCTCAATGATAACATACCACTTATGAGTGCGCTTATGAACGACGAAGGCTTTGACAACTTGTTTTATGAGCAACTCAAAAACTTGTTTCAAGAGGGAGATGTCCTTATTTGTATAAGTGTTCACGGCGGAGCGGGAAAGGACAAGGCAGGCTTGTGGTCTCAAAACCTCCTCAAAGCCATGAAATATGCCCGGGATATGAAGGGGAAAACCATAGGTTTCAGTGGCTTTGATGGAGGCCCCATGAAGAAAATAGCCGACGCTTGTATCGTCGTACCCATAAACTCCACTCCGCATGTAGAATCCTTTCATTTAGCCTTAGAACACCTGGTTTGCAGATGCTTGGAGGAGAGGATAGCCAAGTCATGACTAAAGCCAAAGCAGTTTTTCTCGATAGAGATGGCGTAATAAATGAGCTTGTCTACTATCCCGAGCATGGGATAGCTGATTCGCCTTTCACCACGAAGCAATTCAAACTTATTGCCGGAGTATGTGAAGCCATCAATAGGTTTCACGAACTGGAATTTAAGGTCATTCTTGTTTCCAACCAGCCAGGAATTGCCAAAGGATACCTCTCACAGGAGACTTTTGATAAAATCAGGAAAAAAATGAATGACGAGCTTGCTAAAGAAGGGGCATCCTTGGACGGGGAATACTATTGTTTTCACCATCCTGAAGCCAAAGTTGAAAGGCTCAAGGTAAACTGCGGATGCCGAAAGCCTGAGCCTGGATTGCTCCTTCAAGCGGCAAAAGACTCGGATGTAGATTTATCCCAGTCTTGTATGATAGGCGATGGGCTTACTGATGTCAAAGCGGGAAAGAGTGCCGGATGCCAAACTGTCCTCTTGGGTAAAATGAAATGTGAACTCTGCCACCTTATGGATGAACAAGATGCCCATCCAGATTTCATTGCTCCAAACTTGCTTGAAGCAGCTAATCTGGTCAAAAATCAAAAAACTCAAAGAACTAAAGCAACACAAAAAACTAAGTGAGAGGAGGAACTATGGAAATTTTCATTGATTCAGCAAGCATTACCGAGATCGAAAAATGGTTAAAAATGGGGGTAGTAGATGGAGTGACTACTAATCCCTCCATTATGCTCAAAGACGGAGTTTACAATATTGAGGCTGGAGCAAAGGATATTGCTGCCCTGGTCAATCCTTGCCCGGTGAGTGTGGAGGTTACTACTAATAACCTTGATGAAATGATAAAGCAGGCTCGGGAATTTGCTTCCTGGGCGCCAAACATTGTTATCAAAATCCCCCAGGAGACCCAAGATGGTGTTCCATGCTACGGGGTAATTAAGCAACTTGAAAGTGAAGGCATAAAAGTAAACGCCACAATAGCTATGTCTCTGGGCCAAGTCATCTTAGCTGCGAAGGCAGGAGCTACCTACATCAGTATCTTCGCCGGGAGAGTATCCGATGAGGGAGGCAACGCACCCGAAGTCATAAAGAACGCTGTTAACTGGCTGGAACGCTGGAATTATAAAAGTAAGATCATTGTTGGCAGCATCAGAGAAGCCATAAATATCCAGGATGCAGCGCTTGCTGGCGCCCATATTATCACCATCCCGCCTGAGTTCCTCACCAGGATGGCCGACCACAAATATACCCGCCATACGGTGAGGCAGTTTGTTGATGACGCTCAAAAAGCCCTAGAGATGATGGCAAAAGCTAGGGGCGTCTAGTTGTATTGTCCGGTTCTCAAATAATTGCCGTCCAGGCTCACGAGGCTGAATCGGCTGGCTTTGCTTATATCGCCGATGTCATAGACAGCTACCAGAACATTTTTGCCGTTGTAGGCAGAGATTAACTCAGCCAAGCTAAACTCGAAATAGTTATCACCAGCGCTGACCAGGAGGCCTTCAGCAATACTCTTGCTGCTGACCGAGAATTCAAGCGAGCCGACAGCTCCCTCCTTCTGCTCCTCAGTCCAGATATTTTCAACGCAAAGCTCTACCTGCCGAGTAGCGCTTTTTTGCCACCGACGGAAATCAGCTTCAAACTTCCGGTTGCACGAGACCAGTATATCAATATCTTCTGGAACTCTGTCCACAATATGACTAAGCAGGGGCTTGCCTTTATATTCCAGCAATGCCTTGGCTTTGTAGATGGTCAGTGGGTAAAGCCTGGTACCGAAACCGCTTGCCAGGATTAAGCATTTCATCTGACGTGCTCAAAAATTCTCTTCCGCGGAAATCAAAGCTGGCTAAGACTCACATCCTCCGCAGAGCAGAGCCCGGCCGCCACTGTCCAGAAGACAAATCTGATAACGGAGGTAACCGCCGTGCCGACCATAAGACAGATCGCATTATGATAAAAAGAGACCCCGGAGAGCGACATAAACTCTCCCCGGGTATGGCGAGTGAGCCATCTTCCCTTCCATCATTGCGAACTGTGTTCCTCTTCGTCATTGCGAGATACGTAGTACCGACGTGGTCTCGTAGTGAACGGATGAGCTTATGTGCTTCGACCCTCACGCATCATGCTGATTGTTTCTGTTAGCCCTTTCTCTAAGTTATACTTCGGATCATAGCCGAATTGTCTGGCTTTGGAAATATCCGCCAGGCTGTGCTTGATGTCTCCAGGCCTGGACTCCTCATGCACTGGCTCAACGCTGTTCCCCACGAGTTTGATAACAAGCTTGGCCAGTCTGTTTATGGAGACGCGCTCGCCTTTGCCGATGTTGTAGACGCCGGCGGCATCGCTTTCGGCCGCCAGGATATTCGCCTCCGCCACATCTTTAACAAAGGCAAAGTCCCGGGTCTGCTTGCCATCCCCGAAAATGATGGGCGGCCTGCCATCAAGCACCTTTCGAATAAATAGGGGGATGACGGCGGCATATTGTGATGTGGGGTCCTGCCGCGGTCCGTAGATATTGAAATACCTGAGGCAGACGGTGGGAAGTCCATAGACCTGGTGAAATACCTGGCAATAATATTCCCCGGCAAGCTTGGTTACAGCATAGGGGGACTGAGGGTTGGGAAACATATCTTCTCTTACGGGCAAAGTTGGGGTGTCGCCATAGACTGCGCATGATGAAGCGTAGATTACCTTCTTAACTCCATTATCCCTGGCTGCCAGAAGCACATTGAGAGTTCCGGTTATATTGGCCTCGTGAGTAGCCCGAGGGTGCTCTATGCTGCGAGGGACGCTGGGCATGGCTGCCTGATGGAAGACATAATCAATGCCCCGGAAAACGTTTTTAACCAAAGCAAAGTCGGTGATGCTACCGCGGACAAATTCCGCAGTGTTTTGAGATCCCTTCGCATTAATAAGATGTCTTATATTTTCCAGCTTCCCGGTAGAGAGGTCATCAAGGATTATTACCTGATACCGGCGCTTGAGCAGTTCCTCCGCTAGATGGGAGCCGATGAATCCCGCCCCCCCGGTAACAACTATTGTCTTTGAATTCATGTTAATAGTACCGCTTTCTTAATCTTCCACATACTCAAAAATATGTAACCCGCAAATCAAAGCTGGCCAAGACACACATCTTCTGAAGAGTGTGCCATAAAGTAGATGATACTATAACAAAGGCAAACCCCATAGAGCAATTTAACTCTTCCCAGGGGGACGGCGGGCAAGCCGGAAGATATCGGCGTAAGCCTTGTTGATCAGTCTCCTTATCAACGGTGGGCAGGAGATGAGTTGTTAAATGCCCTATCTTCGTTATAATATAATAAGGATAGGTCGTTTTGTTATTTCTCTTGTAGGGGTCTTCGCCCTTGAAACAAAACTACGATGTAATCGTTGTGGGTGCCGGTCCGGCCGGGGCAACACTGGCTTATGAGCTAGCCAAGAAGGGAATAGGGGTATTGCTCCTGGAAAAAGAGAAATTGCCGCGTTATAAATGCTGTGCCGGCGGACTCACGAACAAGACTGTAAAACTTCTGGATTTCGATATCTCCGAGGTGGTGGAGGATGTAGTATATGAGGTTAGCTTTACTCTCAATCTGGGCAGCCCTTATCTGGGACAGCATTCTCAGCCATTAATATATACCGTGATGCGTGATGCATTTGACTACTTTTTGGTGCAGAAGGCACAACAACTGGGAGCTGAGCTTATGGATGGGCAGAAAGTAACGCAAATAGAAGCGAGCGCTGATGGGGTTGAGATTGCCACGGCGGACAGCTCTTTTCGCTCTCGATTTGTGGTCGGGGCGGATGGGGCTTATAGCGTAGTGGCCAGAGAGCTGGGTATAGAGAGAGACAGGGAATATGTCGCAGGAATAGAGTCAGAAATCGCCGTCTCTGAGGAAGAGCTGGCAAAATGGAAATCAAGGGTACAGATGGACCTGGGGTGTGTTCCCGGAGGTTATGCCTGGGTATTTCCCAAGCGCAACCATCTCTCTATTGGAGTGGGCTGTCTTACCTCCAAGGCCAGACAATTGAGCCGTCACCACCATAAGTTTCTGGATTCACTAAGCATCGGTAATTACACTATCACCAGGTCTAGCGGCCACTTAATACCAACCTGCACAAAAGAGAGGCCTGTTTGGCAAGATAAAGCTTTGCTCCTGGGGGATGCGGCTGGGCTTGCCGACCCATTAACAGGCGAGGGAATTTATAACGCCATTCTGAGTGCCCAGCTTGCCGCACCAGTGATTGAGAACTCTTTAGCACATGGCAAAGTGCAATTGGAGGAGTACCAGGAAGCCGTGGATGAGAAAATAACGCCCGAGTTGAGGACAGCGCGCGTGCTATCAAAATTCTTTATCCGCTTTCCTCATCTGGCGTTTGAAATGTTAAAGCGGCGCGAAGGAACATGGGGAACCGGATGTGGCTTGATGACTGGCGAGTTGCAGTACACTGATATTAAAAGAGGGGCAGGCGGATTCAAAGGCGTATTTAATCTCTTGTTTCGGACTTAGTCCGACAGTCTCAGGAGCAAAAGCATACAATAAGAACAAAATTTGTTATAATCTAAAGTGGGAGGCTGAGGTGTCTAAGATACTGGACAAGATAAACGGCCCCGGCGATGTTAAGAGACTAAATCAAGATGAACTGGGTGAACTCTGTTCTGAGCTCAGGGAGTTATTGATCAGCCGGGTTAGTGAAAACGGCGGGCACCTGGCATCCAATCTGGGAGCGGTGGAGCTTACTGTTAGCCTGCACCGGGTCTTTGACAGCCCCAAAGACAAGATAGTCTGGGATGTGGGACATCAAAGCTACGTTCATAAGCTATTAACGGGAAGAAAGGAGCAATTTTCCTCCCTTCGCCAATACCAGGGACTCTCAGGATTTCCTGATAGGGATGAAAGTCCTCACGATGTTTTCACCACAGGACATGGCGGCACCTCCATTTCAGCGGCTTTAGGTATGGCTTTGACCCGTGATCTTGCTCACGGTAATCACCATGTGGTAGCTGTCATCGGCGATGGATGCCTCACCTGTGGCATGGCTTACGAAGCCCTGAATCACGCCGGGCACTTGGGCACAAGGCTTATCGTGGTAGTCAATGACAACGGCATGTCCATTTCGCCCACTGTAGGAGCGATTGCCAAACATCTAAACACACTGCGGACAAGCCGTGGCTATCTACAGGCTAAGAAACAGACGCATCGGTTGCTATCTCTCGTGCCCGGAGGAAAGAGGCTGCAGGAGACATTGCGCCATCTTAAGACAGGAGCCAAAGCGGTAGTCATGCCTATTATGATATGGGAGCAGCTTGGCTTCACTTACCTGGGTCCGATAGATGGTCATAACATTGCCGAATTGGAAACCGCTCTGACTCAAGCCAGGAATTATTACAAACCGGTCATTGTCCATGTCTTGACCATGAAGGGCAAAGGCTACAAACCAGCCGAGGACAATCCCACCCACTTTCATGGTCTGTCTCCTAAAAGCGAAACCCTATGCACAATACCCACTTATAGTCAGATATTTGCTCGAACAGTCGCGGGGCTGCTGAGAGATAATCCCCGGGTGGTAGTGATAAGCGCTGCCATGTTTGAAGGTAACTGCTTATCTTCTCTGGTCAGGGAATTTCCTCAACGCATCTACGATGTCGGGATTTCCGAGCAACATGCGGTTACCTTAGCCGCTGGTCTAGCTACCCAGGGCTTTATACCTATTGTAGCTATATATTCCACTTTCTTGCAGCGTGCCTTTGACCAGATATTACACGATGTCTGTCTTCCTGACCTGCCGGTCATTTTTGCCCTCGACCGCAGCGGCATTGTCGGAGAGGACGGCAAAACACATCAAGGGACATTTGATTTATCCTATCTTAGCTTGATGCCTAATATGGTTGTTTGCGCACCTAAGGATGAGAATGAACTCCAAGACCTGCTCTATACTGCCCTCGACACAGAGCATCCTATGGCAATTCGTTATCCCCGGAGTCGGGTAACAGGCGTTCCCCTGGCCACTGAGCTTCATCAACTTCCTATAGGCAAGGCTGAGATAATGAAGCAGGGTGAAGATATAGTCATAATAGGCATCGGCTCTACTGTCATGCCTTCTCTGGAAGCAGCGGAACATTTAGCTCTTTCGGATATTGATGCCATGGTAATCAACGCCCGATTCGCTAAGCCCCTGGATACAGAGCTTATTTTGGATGCAGCTAACCACATCAAAAGGGTGGTCACGGTAGAGGAGAATGTCCTTAGCGGCGGCTTTGGTGCCGCGGTGTTGGAGCTGCTGGAACAGGCTGAAGTCTCAGATGTTAAGGTGAAGCGTTTGGGCATTCCTGACGAATTTGTAACCCATGGCAAGCAAGATTTTCTTCGTTCTCTCTACCATCTGGATGCCGCGGGAATAGCCAAGGAATGCGTTGATTTCTTGGCCAAAGTCCGAGGAAAGGCAGAGGGAGAGTTCCACCCCGCTATGCCCCAATAATACTAGTGCCTGGTTTAGTCATATAGCAACCTTCGCCAAGATTTGTCTTACGGCTAGGGCGGCGAGTCTTTATTCTCCTGAGCCATTCGCTTGAGCTCATAAAGCTTGGTGATGGCCTCCAGAGGAGACAGGGAATCAACATCAAGCTTGGCAATCTCATCGGCTAAGAGGGAGCCTTTCGAGAAAAGAGAAATCTGGAGCGGTGTTTTGCGGCGCGACACCTTGTTTTTTTTAGAATCCCGGCTCTCCAAATCAGCTAAAACTTCCTGAGCTCGAATGATTACCGATTTGGGCAGCCCAGCTAGCTGAGCCACATGGATGCCATAGCTTCTGTCGGTGCCACCGGGGACAATCTTGTGTAGAAGGATAACTTTGTCTCCTTCCTCCGCCACCGCTACATTGAAGTTTTTCACTCTGGGCAGGATACCAGCCAGGTCCACCAGCTCGTGATAATGGGTGGCAAAAAGGGTCTTAGTTCCCAGTTCGGGGTGGTTATGGATAAACTCGACTACCGCCCAGGCAATGGAAAGCCCATCATAGGTAGAAGTGCCCCGCCCAATTTCATCCAGGATGATAAATGAGCGAGTGGTAGCATTATTCAGGATATTGGCCGCCTCAGTCATCTCCACCATAAAAGTGGATTGGCCAGCGGCTAAGTCCTCCTGGGCGCCAATGCGGGTAAAGATGCGGTCAACGATTCCAATATTCGCCGAATCGGCAGAGACAAAACTACCTGTCTGAGCTAAAAGGATAATTAAAGCTACCTGCCTGAGATAGGTGGACTTCCCAGACATGTTGGGGCCGGTGAGTATAATGAGCTGATTGTCCTTATTGCATAAGTAAGCGTCATTAGGAACAAAATTATCGCGGCCTATGCTCTGTTCCACAATAGGGTGGCGCCCTCCTTTGATGTCAATGACATCCTCGTCGGTCAGAGTTGGGCGGACATAACTATGACGCACTGCCACCTCAGCAAGGCAGGAAAGGGCGTCGATTTGAGCTATGGCTCTGGCGGTGGCCAAGATTTGCTCACTGACAGCGCTTATCTGCTGGCAGACTTGACGGAAGATGGCAGCCTCCAGGTCGGCAATTTTTTCCTGAGCATTGAGAATCAGCGATTCATACTCTTTAAGTTCGGGGGTGAAGAACCTTTCCGCCTCCGCTAGAGTCTGCTTGCGAATATAATCCGGGGGAGTCAAGTTGAGATTGGCCCGTGATACCTCGATGTAATAGCCAAATACCCGGTTGTAACCCACTTTTAAGGATTTAATCCCCGTACGCTGCTTTTCCCTTTGCTCCAAGCTAGCCAGATACTGCTTAGCCTCTTTAGAATTACGGCGAATTCCATCCAGTTCCGAGGAGAAACCTTCCTTTATCACACCGCCTTGCTCCAAATCTCCCGGTTCATCGGCAATAGACTTGACGATTAATTCCACGACGTCAGGGCAAGGTTTAAGTTCGCCGCTCAGCCAATTTATATCCTTCCCATCTGCCATCGCCGCTTTCAAGCCCGGCACCTTCTCTAAACTGGAGCGAAGCGCTAGCAATTCTCGGGGCATAACTCTGCCACTACTCACCCGATTGACCAGCCTTTCTAAATCAGCAATATCTGATAAAAGAGAGATGACTTTCTGGCGAGCCAAGCTACTCTGATGAAACCAGGCAACCGCCTCTTGCCGCCGATTCAATATGGCGAGGTCCAGAAGGGGATGTCCTAACCAGTTTTTGAGCAGCCTGCCACCCATAGCCGTCTTGGTCAGGTCAATGATGGAAAGGAGGGAATTGCCGCTTTCTCCCCACCTGCCACCTTGAAAGAGCTCCAGATTGCGGATGGTCTGGCCATCGAGGGTCATAAAGGAATCTGTAGAGTAGGTAGCAAGTTTGCTTAGCTGGGGCAGAGTTTCCTTCTGTGTTTCCTTGACATAATGTATTAATGCGCCAGCGGCCCTTATGGCTAAAGGCAAGCGGGCGCAGCCATAGCCTTCCAGAGTAGCCACGCCGAAATGTTCTAATAAAGCTTCCTGGGCAATTTCCAAATCAAACCAGTAGTCATCGAGTCGGCTCATAGTGAACGGCAATTGAGCATAATCATGGGCACCTTCGGGAATAAGAAGCTCGCTGGGCTGAAGTCGCTCCAATTCAGGCATGACCCTCTCGGCAGGGAGCTGAGTGGTGGCAAACTCGCTGGTGGTTATATCAACAAAGGCGACCCCCGCTTCCTCACCCTCAATGACCAGGCTGGCAAGATAGTTATTGCTCTTACTGGCAAGCAGATTAGGCTCGACCACCGTCCCCGGCGTCACCACACGAATAACGTCCCTTTCCACCAACCCCTTGCCCGGAGGAGTAAGCTGCTCGCAAATAGCCACCTTGTGGCCGAGCTGCTCGCAAATAGCCACCTTGTGGCCGCGGTTGATAAGCTTAGCCAGATAGTTATCCAGAGCATGATGAGGTATTCCCGCCATGGGCACCCTCTGCCCCTTGCCCATCTCCCGGGAGGTCAGGACAACGTCCAACTCTCGCGAAGCGACCTTGGCATCCTCGTCGAAGGTCTCATAGAAGTCACCCAAGCGGAAGAATACGATAGCCTCGGGATACTTCTGCTTAACTCTGAGATACTGCTTTCTAAGAGGAGTTATGGTCATCCATGTTATTTTACTAGCTCTTCAAGGATATATAAAGCAGAGCAAACATTGGGAGAGAGGGTTCAACAAAAACAGCCAAAGCAGTATAATAGTAATTGGGGAGTGAAGAGAATTTCGTATATACTAAATTTAGCTGAAATTGTGCCTGGCATTACAGAAGGGAGAGAGGAGGTGAAGTTTCCAGGTGGAACGCTATAACCCAGGGAAGCATCCAGTAGGCCTTGTCTACTGCTTTGCCATGGATCTAATTGGGTCGACCAAAGCTGGGCTAGAACTCACTACATCAAGCATGGACCGCTTCAATACATCATTAGTGGAGCAAATCAAACCCCATCTCGAAAAGCTCGGTTTGATTGATGCTTTACTAAAGTTCACTGGCGATGGCTGGCTGCTGATGACCGAGAAGGCGAATAAAGTTCCTGCCTTATGTTGCCTTGCAACTATCATGGCTGATAGATTTCAGGACGAAATGAGCCAGAAAACTGGAATCGCTAAAGATAACATACCTTCACTTCGTCTTGCCATTTGTTCAGGGCGAGATATGTATGTCGAACTGCCAGACGGGCACAAAGATTGGGTAGGTGACAGCGCTCGAAGGGCAACACGTGTATGTTGTTTACCTAACAAAATACTTATCGATGTGCCTGTCTACTACTGCGTTTTTCATGACTTCAATATTAAGCCTGTAGATGTCAAACAACTTCCGCAGGAGTATCAGCCGAAGAAGATGGAAGAGGAGATTCCACTGTACGTTTTGGGAGAGCTAAAGACAGAGGTCGCTGCAGACTCAGAAACCCCCGAATATTTTGTCTACACTCTTAGCATTATCGGGAAAGTAAAGGAGGCCACAGCGGTTGCTCAGCAGGTTTCAGAGCGCCTGGGAGATGAAGCCAGCGAGCTCGGTATCGCTGAAAAAGAAGCCCTCCAACGAATTTTGCGAAGTTGGAATCGACTTATGGCAAGCCTTCCCGACTATTCAAGCGCGCTTGAGATGATGAAGAGTATTCGAGACGCTAGGTTAGCCCCCGACGTTGTCACCTACAATACCATCATCAACAAGGCCCCTGACTATGATGCAGCCAAGGCCTGGGTGGAGGTGATGCGTGGAGAAGGCATCCAGCCCGACGTTATTACCTACAATACCATCATCGATAAAGCCCCTGACTATGATACAGCCAAGGCCTGGGTGGAGGTGATGCGTGGAGAAGGCATCCAGCCTAGCGTTGTTACCTACGATACCCTCATCAACAAGGCCCCTGACTATGATGCAGCCAAGGCCTGGGTGCAGACAATGCGCGAAGAAGGCATCCAGCCTAACGTTGTCACCTACAATACCCTCATCAACAGGGCTCCTGACTATGATGCAGCCAAGGCCTGGGTGGAGACGATGCGTGGAGAAGGCATCCAGCCTGACGTTGTTACCTACAATACCCTCATCAACAAGGCCCCTGACTATGATGCAGCCAAGGCCTGGGTGGAGACGATGCGTGGAGAAGGCATCCAGCCTAGCGTTGTTACCTACGATACCCTCATCAACAAGGCCCCTGACTATGATGCAGCCAAGGCCTGGGTGGAGACAATGCGCGAAGAAGGCATCCAGCCTAACGTTATCACCTACAATACCCTCATCAACAAGGCCCCTGACCATGATGCAGCCAAGGCCTGGGTGGAGACAATGCGTGGAGAAGGCATCCAGCCTGACGTTATTACCTACAATACCCTCATCAACAAGGCCCCTGACTATGATGCAGCCAAGGCCTGGGTGGACACGATGCGTGGAGAAGGCATCCAGCCTGACGTTGTTACCTATAAAACGTTATTTAGTAAAGACCTTTCTGGCAAACCGGCCGATGAGATTCTCGAGTGGTACTTGGCCCAAAAGTGTCACCCGGAGGAACCCATCCAAACTGCAATAGTGGCCTATCGAAAAATCCACCGCATTGATCAAGCACTTCGTCTAGCGTTAGACTACCCACATCTACAAACAGCCCGAAAGCTAATGCGAAAGCACGAAGAGGAAGCGCTTTCATACTTTAAAACTATCTCCGATCACGATCCTGAGCACCCCAATGCTGAGTACGCTTTAGGTGTAGCTCTCATGGAACTAGGGAGAGAACTGGAGGCCCAACCGCATTTAAGGAAAGCCTTGAAACTGGCAAAAGAAGGCCCCAGGAAGGTGGTAATAAAGGAATGGCTTCGTCAGATAGATCGCAAGTTGGCTCAGAAGCGGTCAGTGGCGGACTCCTGATCTCCCTGCTATGCTGACTGCCGACGAGGACGGAGCTGCAACCGCAAACACGCAAAATGTGAGGCGACCTTGAGCTCTGGTTGGGAATGGAACCTCTATCGTATAGAAAAATCACAAAATGTAAGTGAGCTGTATCTAGGGACGAGATAAGAGTTTTTGTTATGCTAGAAGAAATTGAAATCTCCGTTGAAGAAAAGTTCCGCGGGGTAGTGGATGGAGGTTGGGTTAAGAAGATAGTCCGGCAAGTTCTTAAGGCTGAAGGGGCAGCTCCTCCTTACGAGGTGAGCCTGGTTTTCACCGATTCCGAAACGGTGAAACAACTTAACCGAGACTACCGGGGAGTGGACGAACCTACGGACGTGCTGGCCTTCTACATGCTTTCGCAGAAGGGAGCTGATTCTTCTTTCGCTCTCCCGCCTGATGGGGTCACCAGGCTAGGAGAGGTAATCATCTCCTACCCCCAAGCAGTGGCACAAGCCAAAGAGCAAGGGCATTCACCCCAAAGGGAGCTGGCATTGCTGGTTATCCACGGGATACTTCATCTTCTGGGCTATGAACATGAAGAGCCGGAGGAAGAAAGCGAGATGAGAGCAAGGGAAAGAGAACTTCTGGAGCAATGTTTACCAGGAGAGTGATATAATATAAGGGCAGAATGGGGTTGAGGATGCCAAGCGTTCCACTTACTCAGTAACTGGTATTCCACCGTCATTTAGTGCAGGCACAAGCGGGACTTATGTCGAGGTCTCTAAGTATAAAACGGTGCAGAGGAGGTAAAAGATGGCTAAATTCGTAATGCTGACGACTCTTACTGATGAGGGAAGAAAGACTCTCATGGAAAATCCTGCAAGGATCAAAGAGGTCAACAAAGAAGCAGAGGCAATGGGGGCAAAGATACTGGCTCAGTATGCTGTGCTAGGTCCCTACGACTTCGTAAATATTATAGAAGCTCCCAGTAATGAAGTAATATCCAAAGTGGCGGTAACTCTGGGGGCAAGGGGTACGCTGCAAACCTTGACCCTGGCTGCTATGGATGTTGACGCTTTCATTGGCAGTATCAAAAGGCCGAAATAACGCTCGGCTGCCCGCTTGTGCCATCAAGTTCTAAAGCTGATTGGGCTCTCACCTCAAAGCGTCGGTAACAGAAATGCAAAACTGCTCAGTCCTCGGGATTTAGGGTTTAAGATGGTTGAGAACTACGGTTTGTGTGCTGCTGGGCAGGGACGACGAAGTAATCGAGAGCTTGGGCTTTGCTTCTAGCTCCCGAATTCTCATGTTATCCAGGAACTTGTCCACAGGGCTGAGCTTGCCAGTGAACGCCTTCGTTTTATAGTGCATGGGGATGACAATAGCAGGCTCCAATTGCCTTACTATTTCCACAGCCGTGTCAACGGGTATAGTAGATACCTCTCCGACAGGCAAAAATAATATACCTATATCTCCTATTTCTTCTATCAAATGCGAATCCAGAGTATGTCCCAAATCACCTAGATGACATAAAGTTATACCATCTATTTCAATAATATAAATGGTATTCTTACCCCGTACCGCTCCTTTATTATCATCGTGGAAAGAGGCGATTCCCGT
>JBEKTM010000005.1:0-33532 GCA_049516035.1 Dehalococcoidia bacterium | reverse complement strand
GCGCGGTATTCTCGCTGGTGGTATAGGCATCATTCACCGCCACCGGAGCGTGGTTCACCGCTGTGACCGTGATAGTCACCGTAGCCGTGTTGGAATCAGACTTGCCATCGTTGGCCTTGTAGGTGAAGGAATCACTGCCGGTATAGCCGGTGGTTGGAGTGTAAGTAAATGAGCCGTCGCTGTTGAAGGTAAGCGTACCGTGGGCCGGGTCAGTGAGCTTGGTCGCCGTTAGGGTGTCACCATCGGCATCCGTATCATTACTTAATACCCCCGTAGCCGCCGCCACCGTGAGCGCGGTATTTTTGGAGGCTTTATAGGCATCGTTTACCGCCACCGGAGCCGCGTTGACCGTGGCTCTCATTACGTACAGGCAATCGTTGTACCCTGCATTGTTTAAGGTGAATTGGACTGGGAGCGCTCCATAGGTAGAGCTAGCCCAGTAGTGTAGACCCGATGCGCTCTGGTATCTAAGGCCATTGGCACTCTGTAAATCACACGCCAGCCAGTAATAGGTATTCTGTGCTACTGGTAGACTTAACCCGCTTATCGATACCCAGCCATTGGCCACGGTAACCTCGCCGGCATCCAGAAGGCGGCTACCGGGTACGCCGCTGCTATCAGCATAGACCCCCAGCCTCACCTTGCCATTAGGTGTAGTATCATCAAATAAGACTTCAAGTTTTGTTAGCATGCCGGTGCTGGCATTATTCTGGAATCTCATAACATCCAGCAAATTGGCACTCTCGTTCCAGGTGTTGTCACCACTATTAAGACCAAAGGTAGTTGCCGTTGAAGCAGTGATAGTAATAGACACCGTAGCTGTGTTGGAATCGGCCTTGCCATCGTTAGCCTTGTAGGTGAAGGAATCACTGCCGGTATAGCTGGTGGTCGGAGTGTAAGTAAATGAGCCGTTGCTGTTGAAGGTAAGCGTACCGTGGGCCGGGTCAGTGACTTTAATCGCCGTCAGCGTGTCACCATCGGCATCCGTGTCATTATTTAATACTCCTATGGCTGCCGCTACCGTGAGCACGGTATTTTTGAGGACGCTGTAGGTATCGTTTACCGCCACTGGCGCCGAGTTAGCAGAGATCTCCGCGAAGTTCTTTATTGGTACATTCGCATTCTTCAGGAATGTCAGGAAACTTGTAAAAACAGTGGTGGTGCACCAGCCATCATTTGAATTCAGTCTACTATCGCTCTGATTATCGGTCACACCGTGTGCCATGACAACCGCCCACTTGTTCTGGCTGATGGCATTGCTGACCAATTGCTCCGCGGAGCTTAAAGAGTTATAGCTGCTGGAACCCCATAAGGGAACATTATACAACACCACATTGCTCGTACTGAAGTCGTTAATACCCGGGGTGGTAGTCCTGGCATACCTGTAATACTTGCTGGCCGTGCTTGCCACATTACCATCGTAATTTCCATAAGGATAAGCGAGGGCTATAGAGCCTCCCAGGCTGTTATTGACAATCCAGCTCTTGCTGTTAGCCAGTTCGGCTTCTAACTGACTCTGACTCAATTGCGTGAGATAAGGATGGGTCACCGTATGTGAATCAATCTCCCACCCATGAGAGTGCATCTCTTGAATCTCCTGAAGATTCAGAATCCCGGAACTATTAACTATCCCGGTTATGACAAAGAGAGTCCCCTTGAAGCCATACTGATTCATGACTGGGTAAGCAATATCATATTGACTTTGGTAACCGTCATCAAATGTGATGGTCACTGCACCTTGGCTCGTGGTATATTCCCGGACGCTGGCGGCGGCTAGACTAGATTGGCTGTCAATCGGTGCCGCGGAGACACTACCTCCAGGCAAGGCTACCATCAGGGTAACAAAGGCGAGAAGGCTTCCTAATAATATGTTTATCTTTTTCATAACATATCCCCTTATGCGTGTCTCTCTGACATCATTTATTGCCTTGGTACTATTCCTCCGCCGATAATCTTCAGGTAACTCTTTAAATTGTACAACATCGTCAAACGAACGTGTCAATGAAGTAGAAATGCAATTTGTGCGAATTAGGCGCCGTTTGACCTTTAATCTGTTCCCCAAAAACTGGGCCAAAAATGTCCCTGGCACTTTATATTAAATTTTAACCAAATGTATGCGTAAAACTAACCTAAGAAGATTATTAATATATTATTAATATTATAGTATTTAGAGTTAAAATTAAGCTGTCCGTGTGTCCAATAACGAATATTCCAGTAAAGAACGTTTCATTGGAAACATAAGAGTAATCCCTTACGAAAAGAACCTGTGAGTCTTATGGCAAAGTATATTGGATAGGTCAGTTCATTTCTAGTTATTTTCTATATACATGGAGAAAATGGAAATGACGACATTAACGCGAGATAAATTAATACAAGATATACCCCAGTTTGAAACAAATGTACCCTCAACACGTTGGATAAATGATGTAAGGATATTTGCGGGTTTTGGTTTAGTCTTTATCCACGTTTGTGGTGTGGCGTTAGAGCATGTAAAGAACATAAATAGTTTTAATTGGTGGATTGGGAATTATTATCTCACTCTTGTGGTTTATTGTGTCCCGCTTTTCGTTATGATAAGCGGGTTACTGCTACTTGATCCTCGCAAAAATGAGCCAACAAGTGTTTTCTATAAAAAACGGGCTTCAAAGATAATAATACCTACCATGTTCTGGACAGCATTCTTTGTAATCTGGACCTATTTTGGAGATACCATCATCAATGGTAACCCCGTGTCAATCAGATACATGGTTAAAATTGTATTATTAGGTACACCTTATCCTCATATGTGGTTTTTTTACATGATAATTGGACTCTACTTATTCACTCCGTTTCTTAGAAAAATTATCCGGCTGTCATCTTATAATGAGCTCTTGTTCCTTTGCATCGTACTATTCGCGTTTTCCGTGGTCGGTCAAGCCGTAATCTTCTATTATTCTTATCAATTTTTCCCCAGTATCTTTTGGGCCATGTTTTTACTTCCGTATTTCCTTGCCGGGTATTTAATTAACCTGGCCAATACAAACCCGCCTCGCGCCATTGTCTATGTTACTATTATGCTTTCGGTCATCCTCACAGGTGTGGGTAATTACTTTACGGCGAAGAGTGGTGGCTCAAACCATTGGAATCTATATTTCTTTAGTACATTAAGTATCACATGTGTCCTACTATCTGTTAGTGTCATGTATCTTCTCAGGAAATATTCAGTATCTATTATTAGCCCGAATCTCGGTAATAGATTAACGATACTAACATTGGGGATTTGTCTTATTCATCCCGTATTCCTTGATATACTTGGTTGGGGTGGAATTTGGTCAGTCTTATCAAATACGCTTTTTTCAATACCTTTGATGGCAATACTGGTTTATATCTTGTCGTTATTAACAACGATGATTATCATTAAAATACCAGTGATTAAAAGAATTGTTTAAGCGCCTCTGACCTTCCTCCCGGAATTAGTAGCACAGACCTGCCCCCCAATAGTCGTACCAGTTCTTATGTTAGAGCCGTAAGTTAATGAGGTGTACCCCGTCTTAGGGCCAATGTCACTAACTCCGCCGAGTGTTTGCTCTTTTTCAGGAATATCTGCTCCTTTCCCCGTAATTTTACCATCCAGAAAAATTCACATTATAGATAGCCCAGTTTTCGGGGAGTAGATCAATACTTGAGATAAGCTCGACGAGAGTCAAGACGAATCTTTGATTCTTACATTATTCTAACTAGGTTCTGACACGGTTCTAACTGGGCTGAACTAAGATTAAAGCGAAGATAGTTATTATCAAGCAATTACAAGACGAGAAGTGACTACTTATAGATGCCAGATATTAACAAAAATAATAAAACGGGTTCTGACGGTGTAGAAGATTGTTAGTGATGACGGGATATATTTTGACCCTTATGTAGCCAACGCCTTTCTGTTGGCATAGAAAAGGCAAGAGATCTACTCAGCCTCAGACGAATTTAGATAGGAGGTACTTACACCTTGAGTAATATCAGTGTTATTGGAGCGGGGTATGTTGGCCTGATTACAGCTGTCTGTTTTGCTGAACTCGGGCATAAGGTAACCCTGCTGGAAATTGACCGCAAGAAATTAGAAAGTCTTGAACACGGCGTGATGCCGATAAATGAGATATCGCTAGCGGAGCTCTGGCAGCACAACTACACTGAAGGAAGAATAAGCGTTACCAGCAACTATATTCAGGGTCTGCTGGGCGCAGAGTTCGCTTTCATTGCCGTAGGCACGCCGTCCACCCGGAGCGGCAAACCGAATTTAAAATGGCTGATGCAATCGACCATCAGCATCGCCGAAGCGGCCAGTGCCTCTTTAACCCTGGTCATTAAAAGCACCGTGCCGGCCGGCACCGCGGACATGGTCACCAGGTTGCTGGCGCAGCATAATCATAACGGGTACTTTTTCCCGGTAGTCTCCAACCCGGAGTTCCTGCGCGAGGGCGCCGCTGTCTACGACTTCTTCAATCCCAGCCGGATTGTGGTCGGGTCCTCAAACCGGAGTGCCGCCGAGGCCGTCGCCGGGCTCTACAAAGGTTTCGATGCGCCAATAATCATGTGTGATAGCAATACAGCCGAGATGTCCAAGTATGCTTCCAACGTCTTCCTGGCCACAAGAATCAGCTTCATGAACGAGATAGCCCGTTTATGTGAAGAATATGACGTCGATGTCGTTAAGGTATCTAATATCATGGGGTTAGACCCACGTTTTGGTACGGGTTATTTAAATGCCGGGCTGGGATGGGGCGGCAGTTGCCTGCCTAAAGATGTCAGAGGCCTTATTCATATGGCTAAAAGCCGCAAGGTCTCTTTACCGATAACGCAGGCCACACAAAGAATCAACTTGCTTCAATCACGCCTTGTCATCAAGAAGCTCAGCCGGCTACTTGGCTCTCTGGAAGGCAAGACTATCGGTATTCTCGGGTTGTCTTTTAAACCAGATTCTGATGATATGCGCGAGGCGCCTTCTCTCGAGATTATCCACCTGCTCCAGGAACATGGTTGCCTAATTAGAGCCTATGACCCGATGGCCATGGAACCAGCCTCTCAACTCTTATCCGATGTTACCTTTGGTGTAGATGCTTATGACGTCGCCAGGGGTAGTGACGCCCTGATACTCGTTACTGAATGGGATGAGTTCAGAGAGCTGAATATGCACCTAATATCTTCCTTGATGAAGAGTCCCATCATGATTGACGGCCGTAATATCTACAGCCCCGAAGCAATGTTTGTGGCCGGTTTCACTTATGAGGGCGTAGGGCGCCGCGGCGTCAGCCAGCAGAAGTCCCAAGTGCTGCCTACAAAAGCGATGCGAAGAGAGCCAGTGTTGAGCGGCGATGTTATTTCCGCGAAGGAGGCTTAAAACAGAGCGGAAGTTTCACGAAGGTTCTAACCTGCCTTCAACCATTATCTAACTTATTTTTAACTAGTAGATTGTAACATTTATGGAGACAATGAAATTAATTTGAAAGTTTTATGTGTCTATTAAATTACAGGAGAATAAAAAACTGATGCGGTTTGCCATAAATAAAGAAGATGTCCAGATAGTCGATGCCAGCGGTAATCTTGTTACTGATAAGGGTCTGGTACAGATAATCAGCCCGTTGATAAAGGCAGCAACAGGTCATTTATCAAAATATCGTTTCTGGAAGGGTATGCTGGACCGCGTGCTGGCGTTCCTGGCGCTGGTGGGCTTGTCACCCATCATACTCTTAATCGCCGTGGCGATTAGACTCGATACGCCGGGAAGTTCACTATATCACCGTGTCCAGATAGGAGAAAACGGACGGAAATTCACGGCCTACAAATTCCGAACGATGTATACGGACAGCGACCATGATATATACCATTCGTACCTGGTCAAATATGTCCAGGAAAATGCGCCTTATAAAATAAATGAAAATAACCAGCCGGTCTACAAGGTTGTTGATGACCCCCGTGTCACCAGGTTCGGTGCCCTGCTCCGCAAGACCAACCTGGATGAGCTGCCCCAACTGATTAATGTCCTGAAGGGAGAGATGTCTTTTGTCGGTCCCCGCCCGGACGTGCCTTTTGCCGTGGCCATGTACCAAGACTGGCAGCTGAAGAGATTCGGCGCCAAACCGGGCATCACCGGCCTCTGGCAGGTGCGGGGACGGAAAAATCTTTCCTTTAAGCACATGGTGCACCTGGACCTTGTATATATCCGCCGGCAATCACTATTTTTAGACGCGATGATTTTTTTCCGGACCATCGGCACTATCCTTTCGAGAGATGGCAGTTGATGATTAAGGAAATATGAAAGGGGCAAAGGAATGATTAATATCGCCGTTGTAGGTTGCGGTTACTGGGGTCCAAAACATATCAGGGTCTGTCATGAACTGGAAGGGGCGAAATTGACGACCGTCTGCGACCTCGACGAACGCAAGCTTAAGCAGGTACGCGCGCAGTATCCCGATGTGCAGACCACCGTTGATTTCAAACAGATTGTCCGGAATGGCACAGATGCCGTGGTAATCGCGACGCCGGTTAACACACACCATAAACTGGCCAAGGAAGCATTGCTTAATAACAAACATGTACTGATAGAAAAGCCGATGACGGCCACCAGCTGGGAAGCTATGGAGCTTATCGAAATCGCCGAAAAGAGAAACCTGGTGCTAATGGCGGGGCACACCTATGAATACCATCCCGCCGTAGTGCATCTCAAGAAAATAATAGACAGCGGTGAACTGGGTGATATCTACAGCATCGACTCCGCCCGGCTCAATCTGGGGCTTTTCCGGCCCGATGTCAACGTGCTCTGGGACCTGGCCCCCCATGACATCAGCATCATGAACACGCTGATGAACGAGGAACCGGTCGCCATCAGCGCGCAGGGCGCCAACCACCTGGGCCCGAATGTGTACGATATAGCCTATCTTGAAATCATGTTTGCCAGCGGTATCATCGGTCATGTTCACGTAAGCTGGCTCCACCCGCGCAAGATACGGCAGCTTACGATTGTTGGAAGTAAGAAAATGGCGGTTTACGATGATGTTTCCGAAACGGAAAAAGTGCTTATTTACGATAAGGGGCTTGCCATACCCGGAGACGGTAATGGCAATAACGGCGCCGCCAATAAATTCTCGGCCTGGCCGCCCAACTACCGCTACGGTGATGTCGTCATACCCTATATTTCAAGCGCCGAGCCGCTTAAACTGGAATGCACTCACTTCGTAGACTGTATTAAAAAAGGCATCAAGCCCAGGAGCGATGGCTGGGCGGGCCTTAAGGTAACGGCCATTCTGGAAGCGGCTGACAAATCACTGGCCAATGGCGGGCGAAGAGAAAAGCTGAATTTATCCAGCATGGCCGTCGCTCAACCGGTTTAAAACTAAATTAACGTTAGCTGGAGGATTTATGAGAGACGGAATGCAGTCTCCTGATAAAGTGAAAATTGATAGCGAACTGGTAACGCTGGGAGAAGGAGCCGTCATCGAAGATGGTGTTGTTATTGGTTATAAACCCTCCCGCGGCGCAAATTCTATCCTAATTATCGGCCCCGATGCTCGTATCCGTACCGGCACCGTTATTTACGGAGGCAGCAGTATCGGCCGCAATATAGAGACTGGCCATAACGTGGTAATAAGAGAGGATAATCGCATCGGAGACTATTTCCGCATCTGGAATAACTCAACTATTGATTATGGTTGCCTGATAGGTAACCACGTTAAAATTCACAACAAAGTATATATCGGGCAGTTCAGCATAATCGAAGATGATGCCTTTCTCGCCCCGGGCGTGACACTGGCCAACGATATTCACCCCGGATGCCCTGATTCCCTGAAATGCATGCGCGGCCCTCACATCAAAAAGGGAGCCCAGATTGGTATCAACACTTCGATACTCCCGCGCGTGGTTATCGGGGAATACGCGGTCATCGGTTCCGGAAGCGTGGTGACCAAGGACATTCCGGCCAGGATGGTCGCTTACGGCAACCCGGCGCGGGTCATCGGTAAGATAGATGATATCCTCTGCACCTACAATTTCAGGGATAAACCTTACAGTCATTTAAAAGGAGTTTTAGAAGATGCCGATACCATTAGTTGATTTGAAAAAGCAGTGTCAGAGCATTAAACAGGAAGTGCTGGCGGAAATAGGCCAGGTCCTGGACGGTATGCAGCTGTTCCTGGGTAAGAACGTCCAGGCCCTCGAGTCTAATTTCGCGGCTTATTGCGGCGCTAAATTCGCCATCGGCGTTGGCTCCGGCACAGACGCTTTACACGTGGCGCTGCGCGCCTGCGGCATCGGCCCCGGTGACGAGGTCATCACTGTTTCTCACACTTTCATCGCCACAGTCGAAGCCATTATCCTGGCCGGTGCGAAACCCGTGCTGGTTGACATCGATGCCGAGACATACAACATGGACCCGTACCAGGTGGGGAAAAGGATAACTAATAAGACCAGAGCGATTATTCCGGTGCACCTGTACGGGCACCCGGCCAACATGGGGCCGCTCCTGGAACTGGCCAGGAACTACAAGCTCAAGGTCATCGAAGATGCCTGCCAGGCCCACGGCGCAGAATACGAGGGACGCCGTACCGGCTCGCTGGGGGATATCGGCTGCTTCAGTTTTTACTGCACCAAAAACCTTGGCGGTTACGGTGAAGGCGGTATAATCACCACATCTGACCCCGAGCTCGCGAAGCTGTGCCGCATGCTGCGCGACCACGGCCAGAACACTAAATACTACCATTCCATGATTGGCATGAATGCCCGCCTCGATGAAATCCAGGCGGCGGTGCTTAACGTCAAAATGCCCCATCTGGCAGATTGGACGGAGAAAAGACGGAGCATCGCCCGGGTCTACAACGAAAACCTGCCCGCCGACATCATCAAGCCCCGAGAAATGCCCTGGGCCAGGCACGTTTATCATGTCTATTGCGTTAGAAGCTCGAACCGCGAGCAGCTCCGGGAATGGCTCGGGAAAAAGGGGGTAAACTGCGGCATGCATTACCCGGTCCCGGTGCACCTGCAGGACGCGTGGCGCAATTACGGCGGAGAGAATTGTTCTCTGCCCGTCACGGAAAAGATTGTCGGGGAAATACTATCTCTCCCCATGTACCCTGAAATGACTGATGAGGAAGTAAATTATGTCTGTGAGTCCATCCAGGAATTCGCTGACTTCAGATTGGATTTAGTTGGTAACACAATAAAATAGCTGCTTTCTGGCGAGCTCAAAGAAACGGGCGAACGTCAAAGCAGGGAGGAGGAACCAGCGATGTTTGAGAGGAATGATTTAGGATCGCTGAAAAAACAGGGCAAGGCAGGTTCTAAGGAAAGGCCGAAATTCGATGCGAAGGCTTCCAGAGAGCAAGCCAGGCAGCAAGCTATGGCCTCGAAAAAGGCCCGGGAGGCGGCTGTTCTGGCTAAAAAGCAAGCCGAGAACGCTGCTAAAGAGAAGGCTAAACAGCAAGCCATCGAAACGAAGAAAGCCCGGGAAGCAGCTGCCCTGGCGAAAAGGCAATTCGACAAGGCTGCTATGGAAAAGGCTAAACAGCGAGCCATCGAAGCGAAGAAAGCCCGGGAGGCTGTAGCCATGGCTAGAAAGCAGGCCGAAAAAGCGGCCGCCGAAAAGGCTAAACAGCAAGCCAGCGCAGCGAAGAAAGCCCGTGAGACCGCCCTGCTAGCGAAAAGGCAAGCCGCGAAGGCTGTTGTGGAGAAGGCGAAGCAGCAAGCCGCCGAAGTGAAGAAAGTTCGAGAGGCGGCTCTGCTTATGAAGAAGCAGGCCGAGAAAGCCGCTGCCGAAAAGGCCAAACAGCAAGCCATCGAAACGAAGAAAGCCCGGGAGGCCGTACTCTTGGCAAAGAAAGAAGCTGAAAAAGCGGTCGCCGAAAAGACTAAAGAGCAAGCCATCGCAGCGAAGAAAGCCCGGGAGGCTGCCCTGCTTATGAAGAAGCAGGCCGAGAAAGCCGCTGCCGTAAAAACTAAACAGCTAACTATTGAAGCCCGGAAAGCTCAAGAGGCCGCGCTCCTGGCAAAGAAAGAAATTGAAAAATCGGCTGCCTTGGCGAAGAAAGAAGCCGAGAAATTGGCCGCCGATAAAGCTAAACAGGAAGCCTTGGAAGCCCGCAAAGCTCAAGAGGCTACTCTCCTGGCAAAAAAGCAGGCCGAGAAATTGGCCGCCGATAAGGCCAAACACGAAATAGAAGCAAAGAAAGCTCAAGAAGCTACCCTCCTGGCCAAGAAAGAAGCCGAGAAAGCTGCGGCTGAAAAGGCCAAACACGAAATAGAAGCAAAGAAAGCTCAAGAGGCTACCCTCCTGGCAAAAAAGCAGGCCGAGAAATTGGCCGCCGATAAGGCCAAACAGGAAGCCTTGGAAGCCCGGAAAGCTCAAGAGGCTGTTCTCTTAGCCAAGAAAGAAGCCGAGAAAGCTGCGGCTGAAAAGGCCAAACAGGAAGCCTTAGCAGCCCGGAAAGCTCAAGAGACTATTCTCTTAGCAAAGAAAGAAGCCGAGAAAGTTGCGGCTGAAAAGACCAAACAGGAAATAGAAGCAAAGAAAGCTCAAGAGGCTACCCTCCTGGCCAAGAAAGAGGCCGAGAAATTGGCCGCCGAAAAGGCCAAGCAGGAAGCCTTGGAAGCCCGCAAAGTTCAAGAGGCTACCCTCCTGGCCAAGAAAGAGGCCGAGAAATTGGCCGCCGATAAAGCTAAACAGGAAGCCTTGGAAGCCCGGAAAGCTCAAGAAGCCGCTCTCCTGGCGAAGAAGGAAGCCGAGAAGTTAGCTGCGGAAAAAGCAAAACAGGAAGCCATCGAAGCTAAAAAAGTCCAGGAAATGGCCCTCCTGGCGAAAAAGGAAGCCGAGAAATTGGCTGCCGAAAAGGCTAAACAGGAAGCCTTGGAAGCGAAGAAGGCTCAAGAGGCCGTGCTCCTGGCCAAGAAAGAGGCCGAGAAAGCGGCTAAAGAAAAGGTTAAACAGGAAGCCTTGGAAGCGAAGAAGGCTCAAGCGGCCCTCCTGGCACAAAAGAAAACTGGAAAAACAGTGGGCACTATGGTCCCGCTTTTTAGCCGGCGTTCTCTATTGATATTATGCACAGGCGTAATTGTGGGATCCTTATTAGGATTAGGTTACTGGATTGTCAGCCCATCGCTCCATTCTACAAGCAGTGCAGCAGGTGGCCAGACACAGTTGAGCGGACTTACAAAGTTAGTAACCGGAACGACGACTTCTGGTCCTCACGTAAGCAACGTGAACATCCAGATAGTGAACCCTGGTTCTTCGTTCATTAATGTGAGCACTCTACAATCGATGGGCGAATACTATGCCGCAAAAGCAAACAGTCTTCCTTTCTATCAGTTCCTTAGCCAGGAATTGACAGAGCAGGCACCCATCTATTCCCACACCGCTGACAAACTGGGTCAAATGATAACATTTAAAGTCAACTGGAACAGTCAAACACCGGTTGTTCAAATGATGGTGACTGGTTCCAATACCGAGGAGGCTTTGTTCCTGGCAACATTCGCACCTGACTCTTTTAAACGGTATCTGACAGCAGAAGAAAATGCAAAACAGCAACAGGAATACCAGAATACGTTGAAACAAATAGACACTATCAAGGCAGCTGTCCTTGAAGCAGAAAAAAAGGCAGATGCCCTCGCACCGCCAGACTCCGTCATCAGTCTCAATAACAACCCGACCTATATTGCGCTTAATGCCAAGATTCAAGCGCTGGAGGGTGCACTCAGCACCCAGGCGTCCAAATTGGCCAATGATATTGTGACTGGTGATGTCACTACAGACCCAAAGACAGTTCAACAGGAGTACCAGGAAACTCTGCAACAGGCAAAGTCTATCAGTGCCGCACTTTCTCAAGCCGAACAGGAGTTGCATACTCTGGAATTACCAAGTTCCAGCAGCGATAACGCCACTTATGTCATGCTTGAAGCCAGGGTAAACGGACTAGAGCTTGCACTCGACAGATTGATAAATGGCTACACCGAGATAACTGGAGATTATTCTATACACGTAGACGGACTGGTTGATTTAGTTGCTGGTGGTATTAGTAGTGATGCAGCCTCTTACACAGATTTGTCAAACAAGATATACACTACCAGCAGTGACTTGGCTGCAGCCAGAAAGGACCTAGCCGAGTTTAATGCACAGTCTAGTAATAACACCACATCAGACGTTAACTATCAGCTTGCTAAAAATAAGGTGTCGGCTCTGAACGCCGAAATGTCCGTCCTGGTGGATAAACTGACCGCGCTGGATCGCAACATGGCGGGGGGAGGTACCCTGCAAAACGCTCAAACGCAAACAGCTTTTGACAGAACCAGCGTAGCTCTAGCGGAGGCTAAAAAGCAGCTCGACGCTCTACAAAATCAGCCAACTAATTACACCTTACCGGACACCCTGGATTATCAGCTTGCCAAGGACAAGGTTAACGACCTGAATAAATTACTGGCAACCGTAAGTAGTCAGGCAAACTCGATGATAGGGGGAAATACCGCACCGCCTGAATCAGTGAATTACCTCGTCGCGGGGAATCCTTCATTACCTACCCCAGTACTTCCGGAGAGGATGAGGGCTCGAAATGCACTGATGATGGGTGCCATCGTCGGTATAGGCTTGGCCTGGGCAGCGTTAAACTTCAGGTGGCTTACTAAAGGAATGCCATCATCTAACAAAGCCACGCCTAAGGAAGATGAGGAGGCATGAAAGGTTCGGTACTGGTTACTGGAGCGGCCGGATTTATAGGTTCCCATCTGGCGGAGCGGCTGGTTCAGCTTGGTTATCGCGTGGTAGGCCTTGATAATTTTGACGATTACTATCCGATGGCTATTAAGCGGGACAATATTCGCTCTCTGGAGGCAGAGGAAGGTTTCCGCATGGTAGAGGGTGATGTTCGAGATGCCAGCTTGCTAACTCGCATTTTCTCGGAGAACAGTATCGATCTGGTAGCCCATCTGGCCGCGAGAGCTGGGGTCAGGCGCTCCCTGGAGCAGCCCCTCCTTTACCAGGACGTGAATATCACCGGGACCATAAATCTGTTGGAGGCAAGCCGAATCTACGGGGTCAGGCAGTTCATCTTCACGTCTTCATCGTCTGTCTATGGCTTTAATAGTAAGGTACCGTTCAAAGAGGAATTCAACGTAAATTACCCTCTTTCACCTTACGCTGCCTCCAAGGCAGCGGCGGAGCTTTTCTGCCGTACCTATAGCCACCTGTATGGTCTCCCCGTGATTGTAGTTCGACCATTCACGGTCTATGGACCTCGCCAAAGACCGGAAATGGCCATCCACCTTTTCACCAAGATGATTGACTCGGGTGAGGAGATACCTGTCTTCGGTGACGGTACATCAAAAAGGGATTATACCTATATCAGCGAAATCGTTAATGGTATCCTGCAAGGCTTGACTTCACAGAACCGGGAGTTTGAAATTTTCAATCTGGGTAGCTCCCGTCCGATAGCTCTTGAGTACTTGATTCACCTCCTCGAAGAGGCTTTGGGTAAAAAGGCTAAGGTTAAAAGGCTGCCGATACAACCGGGGGATGCAGACATTACTTATGCCGATATCTCCAAAGCCAAAACCTACCTTGGCTACCAGCCGAAGATAACTATTGAGGAAGGTATATCATTATTCGTCCAATGGTATTTGACCAAAAAGTGCGAGGTAGCGTCATGAAAGTTCTGTTAGTGACTAATATGTATCCCATACCGGAGATGCCTTCGTTTGGCACTTTTGTTCGCAAACAGGTGGAATCACTTCGAAAGCAAGGCGTGGATATTGACGTATTCTTTGTCAATGGCCGAAAGAACGTCCTTAACTACCTTTGGGCGTTCCCCCGGTTGTGGATTCGGCTTTTAACCAAGCGATATGACCTGGTTCATGCTCATTATGTGCTTTCCGGATTAATCGCCAGGGCACAATTCCTCCACCCGGTAGTCCTGACCCACCATGGTCCCGAGGTATTCCGCGGCTGGCAGGGTACTGTCAGCCGGTTGCTTACCCCGTTGGTAGACAGGGCCATCGTGGTATCAGATGAAATGAAGGAGAAAGGCCGCCTAAACAACTCTCATGTCATTCCCTGCGGCATCGACTTTGAGCTGTTCAGCCCCATCCCTCAAAAGCAAGCTCGAGGGGAATTAAACCTGCCCCAGGACAAGAAACTGGTTCTTTGGGCGGGAGAGTATTTCAGACCGGAGAAAAGATTCGACATCGTGAAGGCATCAATAGCCCAGTTGGAGCGAAGGACCCCTGACGTACAACTGGTCCTTGTATCCGGCAAACCGCTCTCGGAAGTACCGAAATACATGAATGCCTGTGATGTGCTGTTACTGGTCTCGGACGCCGAGGGCTCACCCATGGTCATAAAAGAAGCCATGGCCTGCAATCTGCCGATTGTTTCCGTGCCAGCGGGTGATGTCCCCCAGGTTATAGAGGGCACGGCAGGATGTTATCTCTGCTCACAGGACCCCAAGGATGTGGCCGAAAAACTGGAGATGGCTCTCCGATGGGGACAGAGAACCAATGGGCGAGAAAAGATTAGACATCTTGAGAATGGAAATATAAGCCGGAGAATTATTTCCATCTACGACGAACTGTTACAGGAAAAGAAAAGGAGCGGGTTTCGGCGTCTTTTCCGGGGTAAAGAAATTCAAGTAGGGCTCAAATAAAAACAATGTGATTGATTTTCATTTGGATATACATAGGAAATCAGTCAGTCGGTAACAAAGGGTAAGGTAACTCGTAAAGAGAGATCATGTCTGAAGTTGTAGAGCGATAAAGCTTTTATGACGGATGGAGTGGATAGAGTGTCATCAATGAGAAATGAAGCCAATCAAACTCAAAAAAGAGCGTGTATTGTGAAGCTCGGGTATTACGAATTAAGGCTTCTGAAAAGGAGTGCCGAAACCCTGGCTGCTGATGGTTATCAGGTAGACGTTATCTGTTTGAGAAAAAAAGGGGAGCTTGCCCGGGAGGCGCTCGGTGGGGTGAAAGTATATCGTCTCCCTGGAGAACACCATCGGCAAGGTATTTTCAGATATTTTTTCGAGTATAGCTACTACTTTATATTGGTTTCCCTTGTGTTATCCTGGCTATCTTTGAAAAAGAAATACGACGTTATTGAGATATGTTCCATGCCTGACTTCCTAGTGTTTGCCGCTATTGTTCCGCGGTTACAGAGGAGCAAGGTCATTCTCTATCTCTGGGAAAATATGGCGCAGCTATTCACTTCCACCTTTAATGCACAATCAAACCATCCAGGCGTCAAATTACTGCAACTCATCGAGAGGATGAGCGCTGGATGGGCACATCATATTATTGTTGCTGATGGAATACTTTACAAACGCGTTCTTGAAAGTCACGGGGTCCCAGGCGGAAAAATCACTGTCATTCAGAACGTCCCTGACGATACTATCTTTAATCTGGAATCCTTGCCCTCCGCTAAAAATGGACAGCACTTTCACGTTATCGTCGCCGCTAGCCATATCAAGAGATATGGAGTGCAGGTACTAATCAAAGCTATGCCCCTGCTCATTCGGGACATTCCCGAGTTGAGGGTTGATGTGACCGGAGACGGGGAATTCCGTCCCGAGCTGGAGAAGCTGTGTTGCAATCTAGGTGTTCAGGAATGGATTAACTTCACTGGCTTTATTTCCTATGAAGACTTTCTCTCATATATCGCCCAAGCCCAGGTTGGGGTAGCGCCCATGCTCTATGACGTGGGCATGTCTAACAAAGTATTTGAGTACTTCGCCCTGGGTACACCCTGTGTGGCAAGCGCTCTGCCCAGTTTGATAGCGACCTTCAACGATGACTGTATTCTTTATTACCCACCCGGTAATGAGAAAGCACTCGCGGCCCGGATTCTGGAACTTTATCTCCATCCAGAGAAGCGAGCCTCAATGGTCCGCTATGGTTACGAATTCTATCGTAAATGCCAGTGGCAGGTCATGAAGCAGGAGTACCTAAGGATATATGAAGAGCTTCTCGAGTCCAAAAACGGCCGCCGAAAGAATGGAAAAAGGAGAGAATAATGAAATCCACATCCATTGAACTTAGACAGAAAGATACCGCTGTTGTCTCCTTAGTTGAAGAATTATCGGAGCACCCAGACTTGAGCAGTGAAGAGATAGCCAAGAAACTGGGATTATCCAGAGAAGAACTACTGGAATGCTATGATATTATTCGAGGCAACGAAGAATTACAGCGCCATATTATAGAAATGTCAGTAGCTCCCAGGTTAACGAATGAAACCAGTGACCTGCTGACAAAGTACGGCTCTTATGTAACGGAACTAATATCCGGCGAGAGGGTTCATCCCTTGATTTTGGAATTCCACCCTGGCCCGGTTTGCAATAGCCGGTGTGGTTTCTGCTTCAGTGACCACTGGGAATACGCAGAATATGTGCTCGGAGAAGACCTGATTAGTGGGGACAGGGTGCTGGAGATATTCGACGAGTGCTGGCAAAACGGCGTCAAAGAAATATGGTTCTCGGGAGGAAAAGAGCCGTTTATCAATCCATTGACGCCAGAATATATCCGCGCCGCTAATCAAATAGGCTTAAGGACAAAGGTATATACCAACGGTATCTCTATGACCAGACAGGCTCAAGAGAGCGTCCTTGATAGCTACCAAGTGAGAATCAGTTGTAGCGGCGCCAAACCCTCCACCTTTAACAAAATACAATTCCCCATGTTAAATAATAGCCAGTCAGATAGTATTCATAACAAAGTAATCGAAAATGTGGCCAGCCTGGTGCGTTTGAAGAATGAGAAAAACAAGAAAGTAAAAATATGCATGAGCCAGATACTGCAACCTCTTAACCATGACGAAATGCTCGAGTTTGCTAACCTGGGGCTAAGGCTCGGCGTGGATTCTGTACACTTCAGGCTGGAGGCTATGGGCATGGTCAGAGAATTCACTGATTATGAGAAAGAGACTATGCTCTCCGAAATTGCTGAACTCAAGAAAAACCATAATGGCATTGAACTGGATATTCGTGGGGTGGCAGAGGGTGAGTTTGAATCAAGAGAAACGCAGTTTCTGCCCAGATTGACAAAACCAACTCTCTGCCGTGCCGGATTATTAAAAAGAGGGCTGAACCCTTACGGAGCTCTTTATAACTGTGAGTTTTCTTCTCACCCGCGGTTCCGCATCGACTGCGCACACTGCCGGCTGGGAGATGCAAAGCAGGAGAGCATCGGAGAAATACTGCGAAGAAATGTCGGCCAATACCCACACACCTGTGCATTATGCCAGGCACATGAGTATGGGCTGAATATAGCTCTGGAGAAAATCCAACGCGACTTGGAATATGGTATACCAGTTGACCGACAACCGTATTGTCGGGGGCCTAACAATGGCCAGGGGGGAATATCATGAAACAACTTATAGCCGTAAACTTAACGCAGGATAATAAGAGGAATGAGATGATACGAGTCTGCGAACCACTAATAGGAGAAAGAGAACTACAATATATCGCTAACTGCATTCAAACTAACTGGATTTCATCCAAGGGAAAATACATTGATGAGTTCGAACAAAAATTCTCCAGCTATTGCGGCTGTAAATACGGCATTACCACCACCAGCTGCACCACCGCTCTCCACCTTGCCTCGGTAGCCCTTGGCATTGGTAAGGGCGACGAGGTCATTGTCCCTACCTTCACGATGTCCGCATCGCTATTCCCGATAGTTTATACCGGTGCCAAGCCAGTCCTGGTAGATTCGGATCCTGTAACCTGGAACATTGATGTCACCAAGATAGAGGAAAAAATAACCAAGAATACCAGGGCGATTATGCCAGTCCATATGTACGGGCATCCCTGTAACATGGACCCGATTATGGAAATTGCCTTAAAGTACAACCTCTTTGTTGTTGAAGACGCGGCTGAAGTCCATGGGGCCGAATATAAAGGGAAAAAAGCGGGTGGCATCGGGGATGCAGGCTGCTTTAGCTTCTACGCTAACAAGATAATAACCACCGGCGAGGGCGGAATGGTAGTCACCAACAATGCGCAGCTAGCTGATAAAGTAAGACGCTTAGAAGACCTCGCCCACTCCCCCCAAAAAAGATTTTTACACACCGATATCGGTTTTAATTACCGCATGACCAATATCCAGGCAGGTATGGGCCTGGCACAACTAGAGCGCATCGACGAGTTTGTCGAGATGAGGCGGCAGAATGCCCGTTTTTACAATAGTTATTTAGGAGCGCTGCCAGGTATTACGCTACCCTCTGAAGCGGAATGGGCCAAGAATGTGTATTGGATGTACGCCATTGTGATACGGGACGAGTTCGGCCTTAGCCGTGATGACTTAAGGAAAGAATTAGAGAAAAAAGGGATTGAAACTAGAGATTTCTTTATTCCCATGCATGTTCAGCCGTGTTTCAGGAACATGGGTCTGTTTGTGGGTGAAACTTATCCTGTAGCCGAGGAACTGGGCCGGAGAGGACTATTCCTACCATCAAGTACCGGTCTGACGCTGGAAGAGAAGGCCTACATTTGTCAAAGCGTGAAAGAAATTCAACAACGAAAAGGGAGGTAAGGCAATTATCGCTTTACAAAGGTTAAGGGTGTTTTGAGTCTCTTGAAGAGCGATGGATGATTCACACCAGACAAAACATATTCATTTTATGGAATTGCCTAAAATAACATGACTGTAGAAGCGACGCTACAAAGACCAAGAATCTGGAGCACTGCTAAAGGCATTGTCCTGATTATGCTTGCTGTAGTTGCCCTATGGTTTCTAAGCCCGCTAAGTCCAATTACTATAGCTCTGCTGGCCATAACGGCTCTGTTCTTCTTTGGCTTGAAGAGGCCTGTGTGGGCAATGGCTTCCTTCTTAGTAAGCCAACTGACTGTGACCAGCTACATAGTCAACAATCCTCTTGGTATACCAATCAGCCTCCGTCTCTCGCTGCTCATATTGGTTGGGCTTGTCCTCTTACGCTTCCGCACTCATGACAAGATCGAGCTTGGGCCGAAAGCAAAGCGAGTCCTGATACCGGCTCTTGTTATACTGGGGTTAAGCGTGGTCTCTAATCTCATCAATTCCGGCTTTGATTACGCGTTTAAGGATTTCCGTAACATACTTGCCGGTTTACTTGTTGCCATCTTCTTACCATTAGTGATCAAAGACTTAAAGGATCTCAAGATTCTATTGGGAGTTGTCTTTATCGGAATAACCGCTTCTGCCCTCGTTGGCTTGGTACAGCATTATCATTTCTTTGGATTTGGTCAGAAAACTCTTACTCCCGGGTTTCTGCAGCAGTGGGGTGACCAGCCCAGAGTACCAGGCGTAGCCGAGTCGGAGCTTGAATTATCATACACTCTCTGTATAGCTGCTTTAACTGTTTTGGGAATATTCCTGACAAAGGGAACAAATAAAAGTAAGAGGACACTGCTGGGATTGTCAGCAGTGCTGATGGGACTGGTTCTTTATTTCACCTATACGCGTTCCGCCCTCCTTGCCATAATCCTGGGTCTGGTGGCCCTGGTTTTATTTATTAAAACCAAAGTCAAGCCTCAATTTGTATTAATTGGTTTCATCTTAGTGATTGCGTTTATCGAGATATTTGGAATGCGAGCAGGAATCTCGCTGGGCGGTAGGTCGGCATCTGACCAAGAAGAAAGTGCCGTTTCACGACCAATATTATGGCAAGCGGGTATCGCTATCGCTATGGATAATCCCATTTTAGGTATTGGGGGAAACCAGTTCATTAAAGTCTCTCCAAGTTATTCCGACCGTGTTGATCCATCCCTTATACAATGGGAGAAGGAAAGGTATTGGGGCTTTAGAACACTGGGGAACGAAGCAATACACAACGATTTTTTGAATGTATGGGTTTCCTATGGTTCGTTCGCATTGATTGCTTATCTAGTACTGTTAGTAGCAATCGTTCGAAATTTCCATGATGCCTATAGAGACTCGAATCAGCGTTTTATTAAGGGGCTGTCTATAGGCTTAGCAGCAGGACTTGTAGCTTATGCGGCAAACGCATTTTACCACAACTGCTTAGATACCATGCCTCTGATGTGGATATTAGCCGGATTCTCAATAGGTATTTTTAAAATAACGCTGAAAACAAAAGACCAGACTCAAATACCTGAATTACCCCCAGGAGCAGGTTCATGAAAGACATGCTGACGGTGTTTTTCCCCATAACTGACCTAGCCAGAGACGGGGCTCAACGCCAGCTCTTCGAACTTGTTAAAGGTCTGGACAAAAAGCGCTACAAACCTGTTATCGTCACCCTTCTCCCCGGCGGCGCTATGGAACCAGAATTTAAGGAAATCCCTGAAGTACAGGTCATCTCGCTGAAACGAAATGGGAAATACGACCTTATCTGTCTAGTTCGAGTTGTCCAGCTTCTTAACAAGATGAAAGCTGATGTGGTTCAGCCTTTCTTGACCCCGGCTACCTTCTTCGGTCTTCTGCCGGCACTTCTATGCCGGGTACCGGTTAAAATTGCCACAGAGCGGCTGGCCAAGGGGCGGAGCACCGAGCGTCTTGGGTTCCGTTTCTATCTGAAAATGGAGGACTTTCTTAGCCGATTTGCTGATTTGGTAGTTTCTAATAGTGATGCTGGCAGGCAATATGTCATCGAACGTGGTATCCCGCGCGACCGGACAAAAGTGATTTACAACGGAATTAACGTAAATCGTTTAAGCGCCGCGGAAAAAGACATAGAGCAAGTGCGGCGGCAATTAAAGGTGCCTCCGGGCGGCAAAGTAGTGGGGATAATGGCCCGCTTATTTCCCCAGAAGGATCATGCTACTTTCCTCCGGGCGGCGGCCATTATCAACCGTACCATGCCAGATACAAGGTTTGCGGTGGTGGGTGATGGGCCCCTTAGGCGTAACCTGGAAAAACAGAGTCAGGAACTCGGATTGGCAGCCAAGACTGTCTTCTTTGGCCAACAGGAAAATGTTGGTGCCTATCTTTCGGCCTTTGATATAGCCGTCTTGACTTCGGAAGCCGAGGGTTGCTCCAACAGTCTGCTCGAGGCTATGGCATTGGGAAAGCCAGTAGTCGTTACAGATGTAGGGGGAAACCAAGAGCTGGTGCAACACGGTGAAACGGGCTTGCTTGTACCCTTCGGTAATGCGGAGGCAATCGCTGAAGCTATTCTGTCTCTGATTCGTGATTCGGAGGTAGCCGAAGCGATGGGGAAAAAGGCGAGGGAGAAAATCGTTAACCAGTTTAGCCTGGAGAAGATGGTAAAACAGTACGCATCTCTTTACGAGGATACTTTAAGGAGGAAGGATAGATGAATGTAATCACTGGTAGTCCCCCTTTAACCGCAGGTCAGGTAAAAGAGGAGACGTGCATCCAATCTTACTCGAATGATTTCTACAAAGCTCAACAAGATGGTTCGCTAAGATCAGCAAAGGAAATTGTTCCTCTCGTTTTAGAATTGTTACAACCCCAGAGTGTCGTTGACATCGGTTGTGGCGTAGGAACCTGGTTATCAGTATTCAACGAATGTGGTATTGAAGATATTTTGGGAATAGATGGTGACTGGTTAGATAAGAAAATGCTACAGATTTCAGAAGAACGATTCTTATCATTTGATCTAAGAAAGCCTTTAGATATAGACAGGCAATTTGACCTGGTCTTATCGCTTGAAGTTGCTGAACACCTTCAAAGTAAGTACGCTGGAACATTTATAGATTCGCTCACCAGGCTGGGACCGTGTATTCTCTTTTCTGCTGCCATACCCTTTCAAGGCGGCACAAATCACGTCAATGAACAATGGCCGGACTATTGGGTGAAATTCTTTCAAGACAAGGGATACGTGGTGATTGATTGCATACGAAAGAAAGTGTGGCAAAACGATAATGTGGAATGGTGGTATGCTCAAAATATATTATTGTTCGTTAAACAGGAGTGCTTGGCAAATCATCCCTTACTTAAAACAGAATTTGAAAACACTGTTATTTCTCAACTTTCTATGATTCACCCTAAGTATTTAGACGTTGTAGAAAGACGAGGTGAATCACCAGACCCAATAGATATATCGCTTCGGCAGTTATTGTCAGCATTGCCGAAATTAGCTAAAAAGCTTTACGTAAGAGGATAAGAAGACTTTTCTAAAGAAATATAGAGCTTTATGCGATGGTCGGTTCATTGAAGAAAGAGGGAAAATTGTTCATGACACACTCGTGCAGATTAGAAGATTTGAAGGTACATCCAACGTACCAGAAAATAGAATTCAACGGGGAGGAGCCACTGTATTCGCTTGGATTATTAAAAACTGATAAAGAATGGCTCTGGGTGAAAGCTACTGCTAAAGTGCCAGTTGAGCCGGGTCTGGTAACAAACAGAGGTAAAAAAAGTTGAATGAACGTACCTTAACTAAGTCAGCAGCCTACGGCGTAACCTGGAGTGGAATTGTCCAAGTTCTAAGTCAGACTTTTTCTTTTATAAGCACGATCGTCCTGGCGCGTTTGCTATCTCCGGAAGATTTTGGTGTTGTCGCCACAGCGGGTATAGTCACTGAACTATTATCTCGAATGGGCGATATGGGCTTCAGCACGGCTATCATCCAGCGAAAAAAAATAACTCCCAGTCATCTTTCAACAGTTTTTTGGGCTGCGTTGGCCTTGGGAGTCGTCTTTTGCCTCACGACCGTGGGTATCTCTCCGTTAGCAGCTAAATTCTTTAATAATGAAAAAATCGGCCCGATACTGGCGGTTTACTCCATAGGATTTATAATTGCTCCTCTAAGAATGGTTCATGGTTCCTTGATGATGAAGAGGTTGGAGTTCTTCCGATTTTCTGTCTGCGAGGTCGGAAATGGTATCGGTTACGCGTTAGCCGTGATAGCCCTGGCCTTGGCTGGTTTTGGAGTATGGAGTCTTGTTCTGGGTTACCTGATAAGCCAGATTTTATACGCTGTCTTAAGGTGGAGTCTTAGTCATTGGCGGCCTTCCTTTACTTTCAGCATCAATAGTTTGAAGGACCTGTGGGGGTTTGGTGCCAATGTCACGGGTTCTACAATTGTGCAATACGTCATCGATAAGTTAGATTATTTGATAGTTGGGAAATTCCTGGCCGTAGTAAGTCTGGGGATCTACTCCATGAGTTACAAGGTCGTAAACATGATTTCAAATGCAATCTCTGCTTCTGTCAGCGCAGTGAGCTTTACTACTTTCTCGATAGTTCAAGATGATAATGAACGTTTGCGCCGCGGTTTCCTAAAAAGCACGGCCTACATCTCACTAATCGCCATTCCCAGTTTCGCCGGATTGGCGATACTCGGTCCCGAGGTAATAAGAGTCGCTTTCGGTTTGAAATGGGAACTGGCTATCCGGCCTATGCAAGTACTCTGCATTATGGCTATCCTAAATTCCATCGGGATAACAGCAGGGTCTGTTGCGGTGTCTAAAGGGAGGCCTGATATTGGTCTGAAGTTTAATATCGTGCGTCTTATCCTTCTCATTCCGACCCTGCTCTTCGGAGTGCGTTTTGGTGCCATGGGCGTCGCTGCAGGTGTGTCAGCAGTGACTGCAATCATCTGGCTTGTTTATCAGATTGTCGTAAACCGACTTATCGGTCTAAACATCAAGAAATATTTAACAACACTATATCCCGCCATTTTTGGAACCGTAATCATGGCTATGGTTCTTTTTGCCTACCGCTATGTGGCAACACACTTGTTCACACTGCCAGAGGTTGGGCTGCTGGCCAGTTCGGTGGTATTGGGTGCTTGTGTCTACTTCGCAACACTTAAAGCGACTAAAACGAAATCCCTCAATGAGGTGATTGGACTTCTTAGGGAAATAGCGAGGCCGTATTTGAGACCGATTGGGTTGAAGCTTGGTCTATGGCGTAGAGAAACCATACATGTGGCAGATGATAAATAGATGAGGATGGAAGTAGTTATGCCTAAAGTAAGCGTGATTATTCCCAGCTATAACGGAGCCCGCTTCATTTCTGAAGCCATCCAGAGTGTCATTGACCAATCCTTCACGGACTTTGAGATTATCATCGTCGACGATGGATCAACTGATAACACGAGCGAAGTGGTGAAAGGCTTTAAAGACCCTCGCATCAGGTATATATACCAGGAGAACCGTGGCTTACCTGCTGCTCGCAATAGTGGCATATTGGCTTCCGGCGCTGAATATATTGCGTTACTGGACTCTGATGATAAGTGGCTGCCCGGGAAACTGGAGCTTCAGGTAAAGGCGATTGAATCTGCCCCCCAAGTGGGCGTGGTATATTGCGACGTATATAATTTTGATTCAGAAAGTGGCACCATCATCGGAACATTTTTTAAGGAACTCCCTTTCTCACCCCCAAGGGGAAGAGTGTTGAGTCAGTTTATTCAACATTATTTTGGTCACCCATCAACTCTGTTGATAAGAAGAAACGTCTTTGCTCAAGTGGGGATGTTTGACGAAACACTCCGCAGTTGCGAGGATGAGGACATGCTATTCCGTATGGCTTCGTACTTCGAGTTCGAGGTAGTTCCTTTACCGTTACTCATGTACAGAGTACACGCTGGACAAATGTCTAGAAACCGAGAATTGTCGTTTCGCTATTACATACCCTGTTTGAACAAGGCATTACATTCTCCAGTTTTGAACAATAAAATGCGGACAGATTTACGCAAGAGATTATCCGATTATAAGTTTCAGTACGGAGAGTTTCTTTTATGTCGGGGCAAGGTAAGCATGGGCGCAAAGGAATTTTGGGGCTCTATAAAAGCTGACGTGTCTAAGTTCTTGTCCTCTGCCATCGCGCTAACCGGCCGAATCATGATCTTTGCGTTAAAAATGATGAGGCTAAAACTCTGGCGTAATTGGGTTCGAGGAGGCACCAATCATGTTAAAAGTGAGCGTGATAATACCAACATACAACAGAGCGGAACTTCTTCCCGAGACCATCGGAAGTATCCTAGCACAGACTTTTAGGGATTTTGAAATTATCGTCGTTGACGACGGTTCCACCGATAACACGAAAGAAGTTGTTGAGAGCTTCAATAGCCCTTCTATTAGGTATATATACCAAGCGAACCTCGGTGTGTCTGCCGCTCGAACTACCGGCATAAAAGCATCCAGCGGTGAGTACATTGCCTTCCTGGACTCCGACGACATTTGGCTCCCGGAGAACCTGGAGCTCAAAGTGAAGCGGCTAGATTCCCACCCTGAGGTAGCGCTCGTTTGTTCAGATGCTTACGTTTTCGATGATAAGACAGGAACTAACCTTGGCAGGTTTTGGCGTGATAAGCCATTCCATTACTGGATTAATCCTCAAAAAGCGTCTGAGCAACCTTTAAAGGAGATGCTCCGTCGAGGATGCTTCATTGGCCCACCTCTAGCACTGGTGCGCCGTCTGGTGTTTGCCAACGTTGGGTATTTTGACGAATCTCTTCCAACTTTCGAGGATTGGGATATTTTTATCCGCATCATCCAGCGTTTCCCTATCGAAATCATTGATACACCATTGGTGAGGATCAGGCAACACGGTAAAGGCCTTCAGGCAAACCAAGACAAGATGCATTTTGGGGAAGTGACCGCTCTCAACAAAATGATACGTAGTAACTCACTTTCTAAAGCTGAATTGAGACTTGCCAGAAGAAGGCTGGCACGCAGTTATTACCGATACGGGCAATACATGGTGATAAAAGCCAAGACCAATTTGGGCAGGGAAAAGCTACTTTTCTCCATTAGAGTGAACCCATGGCGTATCGGGCCATATATTTATCTTTTTTTGTCACTATTAGGGCGCAGAAGAGTCCTAACCATCAAATCCTGGAAAAAATGGGTAAAGCGTCATTTCGTCCAATTACAATTGTCAGGAGACATTCAATCTTCTGGTAATTAATGGTATCTTTAAGCAGGGTGTTTTTATGGTGGCTGAAGTAAAGGAAGATATAATTCAATGCCTAAAGTAAGCGTGATAATACCCACTTATAATTATGGCCGCTTCGTAGGTAAGGCAATTCAGAGTATCCTTGACCAAACATTTCTTGACTTTGAAGTTATATTAGTTGATGATGGTTCCACGGACAATACCAGGGAAGTGGTAAGCAGTTTTAAAGACCATCGTATCAAGTATATGTATCAGCAGAATAGCGGTGTGTCTGCCGCCCAGAATGTTGGTGTTAGGGCTTCCCGCGGCGATTATATTGCTATTCTGGGTTCGGATGATGCCCTGCTCAAAGATGCTTTGGAGAAAGAGGTTGCAGTCTTGGACAAGTTTACCGGAGTGGGCTTAGTCTACGGGCAATTAAGTATGGTGTCTGATGATGGAACCGCCTTAGGGGTTCTTGGGTCCACCTTCATGAACAACTCGGGTATTGTGAAGCAGCAAGATCAGATAAAAGAATTACTTTTCCACTGCCGAATAATTCCGTCTGCAACTATGATAAGAAAATGCAGCTTTAACGAAGTAGGAGGATTCTACGAGGCTTTTAACATCGCAGAGGACCTCCACCTATTCATTCGTTTGGCTAAACGATACGAAGTGGCCTATATAGCGGAGCCGCTTGTAAAGTGGAGAATTCACCCTAACTCTCTGCGACTCAATGTCGACCCTAAGGTAGCGGAAAAGGTTTTTCTTTTCATCCTCGAGGAAGTTTTTAACGACCCGGACTTAGCGCCGCAGTTTGAGTCATTGAAAAGCCAGGCTTATTCCTCTTCCTATCGAAAAATAGCCGGGTATGCCTACGGCAAGGATATGAAAATGGTCCGTCGCTATTTTAGAAAAGCCGTCAGCATGTACCCCAGAATTCTATTCTGCAGCGAGAGCCCTTCTATTGTTTACAGATATATCACATCCTTATTCCCTGATAAAATATGGCTTACAATTCGTAACTTGAAAAGGCATTTTATGCCCTCAAAACGGTTATAGAGAATCAATGGTATGATAATGATATAGAGAATGAAATTGAGATGTATGAGAAAATCGAAGCTGTTCAAAGGGATTTATCGGGTGTTGGCTATGGAGTAACAAATTTTCAATCCGTGAACAGCAATATCTATGGAGAAAAGAGTAGGATATACAATGAAGGAACAAAGACGGGAGATATGACCCATGCCCAGAGTCAGTGTGATTGTTCCTACCTATAACCGAGAGCAATTTATTGCTGCAGCCATTGAGAGCGTCCTTGCCCAGACATTTACCGATTTTGAAGTTATTGTGGTAGATGATGGTTCAGCCGATAATACGAGAGAAGTGGTAGGCAGTTTCAACAACCCTCGTGTCAGGTATATTTACCAGGATAACCAGGGTGTGGCTGCCGCTCGAAATACAGGTATAAAGGCCTCTGATAGCGAGTATATTGCTTTTCTCGACTCTGATGATGTTCTGCTCAAGGAAGCCCTGGAGAAGGGAATAAAAGTCTTGGAAAGGTACCCTGAAGCTGCCTTCAGCTATGGTCAGTTCTATCATATAGATGAAAGAGGACGAGTGCTCGGTTTGCCCGAGGCGAAGAGCAAACGTTCCTATGTCCAAGAAGGAGTTCAACAAATTAAAGAACTTCTTATCCATGGCAATTACATCCGCTCAAACACGGTTATGGCTCGCCGAAGCTGTCTTCATAAAGTTGGGCTGTTTGACCCGGCCTTTTGCCCCGGCTCCGAGGACTTTGACTTGTGGGTACGGCTGGCTAAAAAACACGCTGTGGCTTACCTGGCGGAGCCTTTGGCTCAAGTTCGTATCCATCCAAACCAGTTCGGACATGTTCGCGAACCGGATGAGGTTGAGAAAAAGAACAGTCTCATTCTTACAAGCATCTTTAATGATACTGAATTAGCTCCCTTTTTCTCGAACCTAAAGCCTTATGCCTACTTTTGCCTCTATTGCCGCATGGCTCGCATTGCGCACGGAAGAGGTGATATAAAAACTACTAGAGACTATCTCTTTAGGGCATTAACTACTTACCCTATGGGGATCTTCAGAAACCAGGGGCGAGGCTGGATGCTCCTTTTAATAAAAACATGGATGCCACCATATGTCTTAACCTTAGCCCGTCGCGCGAAGCGTTATTCGACGTCAGTATCTCTTCACAGAGTAATACCGGACTCCTTGAGGTTTATGAGAATGCTAAAAAAGCAGCAATAACAAAGCAAAGGCTTAACACAAGTTACGAATTTCAATACAAATCTGATACACAATATTTAGCGAACCATACCTAACTTTGTCAGGCAGCTTCGGACCTCAAATATATAGGGAATAAAAGCCTATAATTAGTCTGTTGAATAAGGTACAGCATGAGTAAGAAAATAGCATTCCTTAAAATGTATTCTCACCCCATAAACATCAGTATTGAAAAAATGCTCGCAAAAAATTTCCCCGAGTTGGAAGTTGACGTAATCGACGTCGGAAAGTTAATAAAGAAAAATAAGGCTTTAGTTCTGGCGAATATGTTCTTTGTTTTCAGAGAATATGGTTTGGAAATACTACTCGGTAAAAAGAAGATTAGAGAATGCTTTTGGAGGACACCTTTCGTTTTTAGAACCATAAAAGGTCTGGTATCTAGTATTTTATCGAAAGAACAATACGAGTTCTCATTCCAAAATCAATCTATGTTCGATGGAAGTAAGGAAGGGTTGCCCCATTATGTCTATACTGACCACACACACCTTGCCAATCTACGTTACCCTGGTTTTGACCGAAGAAACCTGTATAGCCAGAAATGGATCGATCTGGAGAGGCAAATCTACCACCATGCTGTAATTAACTTCACCAGGAGTAACTACGCGGCCGAGTCTATCATCAAAGACTACGGCTGTCCTCCGGGGAAGGCCATCTGTGTCTATGCCGGCGGCAATATAGACACGGACTTTGTGGTAAATCGGGAAAAATACAAAAATAAAAACATTCTGTTTGTGGGAATGGATTGGGAGAGGAAAGGCGGGCCAGACCTGGTTGAAGCATTCAAACTTGTTCTTAGAGCTCATCCTGATGCCCGGCTTACAATCGTGGGATGTTCGCCCGATTTGAATATTAGCAACTGCGATGTGATTGGCCGGGTCTCTCTTGAGGCAGTGAAACCTTACTACGAAAATGCTTCCATATTCTGTCTTCCTACGAAGCTGGAACCTTTCGGAATATCGTTTTTAGAGGCGTTTGCTCATGGACTTCCTGCGGTCGCGACAGAAATTGGAGGAATACCGGGCATCGTTTTAAATGATAAAACTGGTTATCTTGTGAAGCCTGGCGATGTGGAACACCTGTCCAAAGTGTTGATAGACCTTCTGGGTAATCCCGAGAAATGTCAGACTCTGGGGGAAAATGGCAGGCGTCTTGTTTTAGAGAGGTTCACATGGGAGCGGGTTGGTGCGGAAATAGCTCAACACATCAGGGGTACTATAGGTGGGTAAACCTTCGGGTTACCCATTCTATGACCAATAGCCTATTGTACCATCGGTTGAATTCAGTTATGATTTTTCACGAAGCTAATCTAATGGAATGTTCGCCAAGGGTAAAAGGTGAGATTCATGAAGAAATTATTTAATTGTTTTATCGCAAGTCTTGCTCTAGCCATATTGTTTATTACCGGCATGCCCTCTCAAGTACTAGCCGCATCTAATGCCACAACTATTGGTGTACTCTCCTTAACGCCAACCTACGAGACCATTTCGGTGTATTCAAATTTCTCCGGGGACGATAACGGAAATAACCAAGCCATTTTAGAATACAGGAAAGTTGGTGATACAACCTGGAAGCCCGGCGTAACCATGTCTGTAGATAGAAGAGCTCAATTAGCAAGACCTAACTACGACACCGGTGCAACCTGGTATGAAGCTAATACTTGGAAGAACCAATGGCGGGCAGTTATCTTCTGGCTTACTCCTAACACAAGTTATGAGGTAAGAGTGACATACACTGACGCCGATGGCGGGAGTGGTACGGTTACAACAACAACAACAACTCTGAACGACAACCCACCATCAACTGGAACAACTTATTATATCTCAACTACCGGAAGTGACTCAAATACCGGGCTTTCAACATCGGCTGCTTTTAAAACCCTTCAGCATGCCGCAGATGCTGTTCATCCTGGCGATAAAGTTCTGATAATGCCCGGTACTTACACAGACTATTCTTCTGTAGAGTACGATAACAACGTATTTTTCGACATTTCGGGCACTGCAAGCAACTGGATAACTTTCCAGAGCTACGATATGAGTAACAAGGCCATAATTAACGGTCAGGGAGCCAGGAGTAGTAACATCCGGATGGATGGGGCCAGCTATATCAGAATCAAAGGATTGGCCTTGACCAATCCATCCACTGGTGGCGGGCGTAACGTCATGATGGACAGAGCGAACAATATTATCATCGAAGACTGTAGTATGTCTTTTGACGGGAGTGACTGGGGTGCTGCCGGGGTGTATATGAGAAACGGTTTGGATTCGCCATATGTCCCATGTTCCAATATACTTATCCAGAGAAATCAAATCACCAGCTCTGACAATCAGGCAGAGAAGTTCGGGATATATTCGGACGGCAACGAAAATTACGGTATCGTTATCAGGAATAACACGATTACGGGTGCGGGCATTAAGGACGGAACAAGTGGACACTGGCATAGTGATACCTTTATTTACAATAATCACATTCAAGGTCCCTGGGATGATGAAATAGAATTCGAGGGTGAAGACATGAACGCGGCGGCGTGGAACAATACATGTTATTCACCAGACGGCTCATACTCTTACATAGCTACAGCTCCAGTGACAGTAGGACCAATCTTTATCTTTCGCAACGTCTTTTATGGTGGGTTTGATGCCGGTTACAAGATGGGCGACAGCTCCGGGGGGTATGTATATTTTTACAATAACACTATATACACTCGGGGCGGAGGTAACTCCAACGGCATAAGCATGTGGGGGGACAACAGTCTGGTCAACTACCTGATTACTCGAAATAATATCTTTGACGTGCAACGAACGGTAATCTACAATGGTGACCCGCCGGGAGATATTAATCCGGCAGATTGGGCGAAGTGTAATTTAGATTATGACCTTATGATAGCCACACAAGATGACCCTTTTCTCAGGTGGCCCACGGGCGCGAATGGCGTGAATTATGATACCCTTGCCCAATTCACCGCTGGCACTGGCTATGAAGCCCATGGCATCTCCGTCGATGGCAAATTTGTTAACTCATCAAGCGGTAACTTCTCCCTGCAAGCCACTTCGCCCTGCATTGATAAAGGTGTCATTCTCGTTGGTTTCAACGATGCCAATTCCCCCTGGCCCTATAAAGGTTCTGCACCGGACATGGGCGCCTATGAATATGATTCAGGAGCCCCTACGAACCACGCTCCGGTGGCTGTAAATGATGCTTACACCACCTCCGAGGACACCGTGCTCACCGTAGCGGCGGCCGGCGTGCTCTCCAACGATACCGATGCCGATGGCAATACGCTCACCGCTATCAAGGTCACCAATCCCTCCCATGGGTCCGTTACTCTCAACAGCAACGGCTCTTTCACCTATACCCCTACCGCTAACTATAACGGCAGCGACAGCTTCACCTACAAGGCTAATGACGGCAGCCTCGATTCCAACACGACTACCGTGACCATTACCATCACCGCCGTCAATGACGCCCCCGTGGCCGTTAATGACACCTATTCTACCACTAAAAACACTACCCTCACCGTGGCAGCAGCCGGCGTGCTTTCCAACGACACCGACGTCGACAGTGCCACCCTGACCGCTGTTAAGGTCACTGACCCCTCCCATGGGTCCGTCACCCTCAACAACAACGGCTCTTTTACCTACACCCCCACCGCCAACTATACCGGCAGCGATAGCTTTACCTATAAAGCGAACGACGGCAGCCTCGATTCCAACACCGCTACCGTGTCCATAACTATCAGCTCTACTAATACCGCGCCGGTAGCGGTCAATGATACCTATACCACCGCCGAGGACACCGTCCTCACTGTAGCGGCGCCCGGCGTGCTCTCTAACGATACCGATGCCGATGGCGATACTCTCACCGCTGTCAAGGTCACCAACCCTTCCCACGGCTCCGTTACCCTCAACACTAACGGCTCATTCACCTACACCCCCACCGCCAACTATAACGGCAGCGATAGCTTTACCTATAAGGCCAACGACACCAAGGCTGACTCCAATACCTCCACCGTGTCTATCACCGTCACTGCCGTCAGCGATGCGCCCGTGGCCGTGAATGACTCCTATTCCACCACTAAAAATACCACGCTCACCGTGGCGGCCCCGGGCGTCTTAAGCAATGATACGGATGTCGATAGCGCTAACCTGACAGCTATTAAGTTGACTGACCCCTCCCATGGCTCCATCACGCTCAACAGCAACGGCTCCTTCACCTATACCCCCATCGCTAACTACACCGGCAGCGATAACTTCACTTACAAAGCTAATGACGGCAACCTTGACTCCAATACCGTTACCGTATCTATCACGGTTAATACATCAAACACCGCCCCGGTGGCGGTGAATGACTCCTATTCCGCTACCAAAAATACCACGCTCACCGTGGCAGCACCAGGCGTCCTCTCTAATGACACCGATGCCGACGGCGATACCCTCACCGCTATCAAGGTCACCAATCCCTCCCACGGCTCCGTTACGCTAAATGCCAACGGCTCCTTTACCTATACCCCCACCGCCAACTTCACCGGCAGTGACAGCTTTACTTATAAAGCGAATGACGGCAGCCTCGACTCCAATACCACCACGGTGTCTATCACGGTTAATACATCAAACACCGCCCCGGTGGCGGTTAACGATACCTATACCACCGCCGAGGATACTACACTCACCGTGGCCGCCCCGGGCGTCTTAAGCAATGACACCGATGCCGACGGCGATACCCTCACCGCCATCAAGGTCACCAACCCTTCCCATGGTTCCGTCACGCTCAACAGCAACGGCTCATTCAGCTATACCCCTACCGCCAACTATAACGGCAGCGATAGCTTTACCTATAAGGCCAACGACACCAAGGCCGACTCCAATACCGCCACCGTGTCCATTACTATCACCGCCGTAAACGATGCCCCCGCGGCTGTGAATGACTCCTATACCACCACCAAAAATACCACGCTCACCGTGGCGGCCCCGGGCGTCTTAAGCAATGACACCGATGTTGATAGCGCTAACCTGACAGCCATCAAGGTTACCAACCCCTCCCACGGTTCCGTTACCCTCAATACTAACGGGTCTTTTACCTACACCCCCACCGCCAACTTCACCGGCAGCGACAGCTTCACCTACAAGGCCAATGACGGCTCCCTCGACTCAAATACCGCCACGGTGTCTATCACGGTTAATACCACGAACAGCGCTCCAGCGGCAGTCAATGATACCTACACGATTGCCCAGGACACCACGCTTACCGTGGCCGCCCCGGGTGTGCTGTCTAACGATACCGATGCCGATGCGAATACATTGACCGCCGTCAAGGTCACCGATCCTTCTCATGGTTCCGTCACTCTCAATGCCAACGGCTCTTTCACCTACACCCCGGCCTCCGGCTATACCGGGGCTGACTCGTTTAGCTATCAGGCCAACGATGGTCAGGCCAACTCCAATGTGGT
>JBEKTM010000004.1:0-56739 GCA_049516035.1 Dehalococcoidia bacterium | reverse complement strand
GCGGTGGCCAGAAAGGCAACCGGAATGCCTGCAAACATGGCTTCTATTCCGGTACCCTTAGCCCTGCCGAAACATCCCAACTGTGGAACATTACGAATCTGGAAGGCGTTGACCCTGAAATAGCGTTCATTCGCGTCAAGTTACAGTCTTCTCTTCAGCACGACCCAGGTAACTTGCGCGTAATCAGAGAAGCCTCCAGATTACTCGTAAAATTGTACTCTGCAAATTACCGGTTGGACCCAACCGACCGCAACTACCTGAAAACTGTTGTCGAGAATCTTTTGGAAATCGCCTCCATGCGTCACTCCGCCAGCCTCCACGGCTTGCAAATATAAAGGGCAGACCGACGAAACGAATCGTACGTACTTTAACAACTGAATCTTCCGGAGGTAATCGCCTTACGTATGAAAAAGAGCTGTTGAACTCCAGAAAAAAATAACCATTTTTACAAAACGAATCATCCCGGAAAGGGAAACATCGGTGGTCTTGGCGGTCTCACGATTGAAAGCACTTTCCTGACTAAAGTGCAATCTCTTAGCCCCGCCGAGATTGCGTAGCTTGTTCCTAAGCGTCAGCGAGGAATCTCGTTCCGCGCAATGACAAAAAGAGGTGTCACTAATCACGTGAGGGAGTGAACAATCTTCCCAAACTACGGACGTTGTGCTACAATAAGAGTGGCTGGGAGGCGGTCTGGCAAGGCAAGGGCTGAATTCCCCCCCCCCAACAAATTAGCACAACCACAAATTCCGGTTCCGGGCAACAACTTCAGGAGGTCTTCCTCAAAAAAGAGAAATAACAATGGCTAGAGGAAAAAACATCAACCTGGATAGTGATGAGATATTGGCTGAAGGCTTACTCAGCGATGAAGCCGGAGTTGAAGATGTCAGCGCCATAGTTGAGGAAGTTGACGAGAAAGAAGAGGGCGAAGAATCCCTTCCCGAGGAAGCTGAAGAGATCAAGCCTCCGGTAACACCAGGGGACTACGAGGTAATTGACGACTCAATTCGTATGTATCTGCAGGAAGTCGGCAGGGTGGCACTGCTTACAGCTCACGAAGAGAAGGTACTATGCAGGGAGATGGAGCTGGGTAGATACGTGGAAAGGATCGAGTATAACCACTTCAGGAAATATAAGAAATTCCCTTCACCTGTTGACATAGCTATTCACGTGATTTTCCAATTATCCAAGGCATATCCCGTTGCTCGGATTATTGAGGAGCGTATTGGTATCGAACCCTCCAGCAATGTGGTAGAGACGATCAGAAATCCTGAATTTCGCTCGGCCATTGACGTTGTTATAGATCCATCGCTAATAGCTGCAATCGCTGAGGGGATAGATAATGGGACCACTGCGGACGAGGAAGCCATAGTAAATCTTTCCATAAACAGTCAACTTTTGCCCCCGCAATTGCTAGAGCTCCTGGCTAGAGATAAAACTTCATGGCGAAAACTAAAGGCTCTCCTGAGTAACAACGGGTTCCTGTCTCAACTCGATTCTCATAGCAGTGAGTTCAAGGCTTACTTTGAAAAGGTGAGGACCGAAGCAGAAACATCAGAAAGGCACCTCACTGAAGCAAACCTGCGCCTGGTGGTTAGCATAGCTAAGAGGCATATCGCGCGTGGCATGCCCTTCCTTGATCTTATCCAGGAAGGGAATATCGGCCTCATGCGAGCTATAGAGAAGTTTCAGTATAGAAGAGGCTACAAGTTCAGTACCTATGCCACCTGGTGGATCAGGCAAGGTATCACTCGATCTATAGCTGACCAATCCCGTGTCATTCGCATTCCGGTACACATGGTGGAAATAATTAACAAGGTATTACGCACAACGCGGCAGTTAGTTCAAGAACTCGGACGCGAACCAAGTTACGAAGAAATTGGCAGCCGCCTGAATATATCCCCAGAAAGGGTGGAAGGGGGCATGGCTTTGTTTTTCCGTCAGCCGATGTCGCTAGACATGCCCATTGGCGAAGATGGTGATAGCCTGTTAGGCGACTTTGTTGCAGATCACGCCAGTTTAGCACCAGCTGAAGCCACTTCACAGCAGCTACTCAAAGAACAAATAGACAAAGTGCTCGATGAACTTACCGAACGAGAAAAAAAGGTGCTCCAGCTTAGATTTGGTCTTAAGGACGGACATGCTCGAACTCTGGAAGAGGTGGGTAAAGAATTCAATGTAACTCGAGAAAGAATACGACAGATTGAAGGCAAGGCCCTGCGCAAGTTACGTCATCCCTCCCGCAGTCGAAAACTCAAGGGCTACCTAGAGTGATTTACCTGAATGGCATGTCAAGCATAGTACCCATCTTTTTAGGCAACTTGCCTTTTTGTCCATAATAAGAGAGTACGCGGGAATTTCAGGGACATCATACCAATCAGGCCTGCTACAGGTCAGGCATTATCTCCCCCAGAATAGCGCCATACTGGAATTGAACGCACTTTCCTGGCTATTCCTGTGGCAGCGACATCCTTTGCTATAATTGATGACAGCCGCGCCCGGCGCAGCTATAAATTGAGGTATAGTTTCCAATTGCTGGAAATGAAGCATGGATAATCAGACCGGCGAGTTGCTAAGGCTAACTCTGAAAGAACGGGATGCCGGGGCTGCGGTGCTGGGGAGGGCCTTCACAGAATACGAGCTGTTCCGGTACTATTTCCCTGATGAAAGGGAGCGGCATGCAGCAGCCGATAGGTTAGGTTTCATCGAACTTTCTGTCTGTCTGAAATACGGCGAAGTCTATGCATCTTCAGAGAAGCTGGAGGGCGTAGCAGCCTGGCTGCCGCCGGGGAAGTCGCCGTTTGGAGCCTCGCAAATTATGCGCTCGGTCCCGCTCTCAACTCTTTTCAGGTTCGGACGCCAGGGGGCAGGCCGAATGCGGGCTTATGGTAGATTCGTAGATGACCTGCACTGCAGGCTGGTCCCGTACCCTCACTGGTATCTGCAGATTATCGGAGTAGCCCCGGCATACCAGGGACAAGGATTTTGCAGCCGGTTGCTGAGACCGGTGCTGGAACGTATCGACCGCGAGCGAATGCCGTGCTATCTGGAGACGAACGTCCGGAAGAATGTGGCTATCTACCGGCGGTTCGGATTCGAGGTTGTTTCAGAGGACAAGATGCCGGGAACGGAACTGACGATCTTTGCCATGTTGAGAAAAGCCCCAACCGCGTGAAGCTCCCCAATTCCAGCGACACCACCTCAATCAAACCTGCCACAAATAAGGTATTATGTCCCCAGATTAGGAAGCAATCACTTATTGTAGATGTCGCCCCGAGGGCCAATGGCAAGGACGACCACCACGTTCTTCCTGGTATCTAGTCCATACACAGCCCGCATACCGCCGATGCGCAAACTGAACAACCCTTCTAGTTCACCCCGGAGTCTCTTTCCACTGTGGGGCTTGGACTTGAGTCTTTCCAAAGCAACGATGACGCGACGTCTCATGGTTGGGGTGGCTTTTTCCAGTGTTCTGGAGGCATTCCGGCTCAGAACAACGTTATACATTTAGCTTCGCCTTCAGCTCCTCCAGAGAGACAAACTCTCCCTTCCTATCTTCAGCCCATGCTTTCCGAGACTCCTTCACCTGCTGCGCCAGCTCCTCGTCGCCCAGGATTTCCCCTGTTGCCTCCCACTCCTCCCTTTCCTTGAGGTAGGCGGCGAAGTCAGCCACGGCCTTGACCCGTCCCTCGGAAAGCGACTTCACCTCTTCCAGTAGCTTACCTTTGTAACCACCAGTTTTGGCCATTGTTCATCACCTCTTTCTTGACCTCATCACGGGCACGACGCACTCCTTAAAGAAAATACTTAATTTTAAGGATACCACACCAATCAGGCCTGCCACAAATCAGGCATTATGTCTTGGGAGTATCCGTAGTTCCGGATGGACTTCAGCCTCTCGTTGATTACCAGAGCTACTGGCGATAGGTTGTCTCACTCCTGCGGGCAACCTGCAGAATCAATACCAGCCCGTCGCTGTCATAAACATCATAAACCACCCGGTAATTGCCCACCCTGATGCGATAAGCCTTCTCTGCGCCTCTTATCTTCCTGACTCCCCGGGGGCGAGGTTCCTCGGCTAAGCTCCTGACGGCATTCCTCAATCGCTCAAAGTCCTGCATGCGAATCCGGCCCTTGAGCTTCTCCACGTCGCGGTCGGCAGCCGGTGATATCTCAAGTCTATACACGCCTTGCCCGGGCACGCCCCTCTCGACGGCTAATCGATTCCTCTAATTCACGTTCTGCTTCGGACCACGGGCGCCCACCCTTCTCTTTCCATTCGGCACGAGCTGAATCAATTACGGGCAACAATTCGGCATCTTCACGGCTCTCTAACCATTCCCGCACAGCATCTGCTACGATGTTGCTTGCGGTTGTACGCCTTCTGATCGCCTCTATTCTCAGTTGCGTGTAAAGGTCTTCATCGTGAAATACTAAGGTTACTTTTCTTTTCATATCACATACTCCTGCCAATTGTACATACTTCCATCCATATGTATGGATATACTAACAATAACCTCGGGTAATGTCAAGATAAGAGTCGCCGTTCTAACGGAGTTCCCGGTAGGTCTGCTGGAGGAGGAGGGCATCCTGCTCTAGATAAGGGACGCTCTCGCAAATGACTACTCCCTTTGCCTTCCGTTCCTTCAGGGCTTTGAGTAGCTCTGCATACTGGAAGTCTGAGTCCGGGAGCATTAAATGCTTGATCTCGCCCTTGTTGCCGTAGGCAATCCCGGAGAAGTGGATATGCATGTTATCCAGGCCACGCCTGCCCAGTTTCTTTTCAACCTGGTCTAACATAGCGAGAAACTCTTGATAGGAGTTGGCCTTTCCCGTCCGGGCATGCCAGTGAGAAAAATCAATGCAGGGGGCAACTCCTTCTATCTCGCTGCTGAGCTGAAGTAGTTCCTCCAGGGTGCCGAATTGGGAGGGTTTGCCTGTAACTTCCGGGGAAATCGTCACTTTGTTTCCCTCTTTGCGCAGAGTGTTTACTACCTCTTGCAGATGCTTTTTGACCACGGCGTAGGTCTCGGCGGGAGTGCTTTTGAGATAAAAGGCGGCATGGAAGGTAATACTCCTGGCGCCGAAAAGGGCAGCAATGCGAGCAGTTTGCAGTATCCTTTCTTTGCTCATGTGCACTTTTTGCGGCTCGACGGCGTTTAGGTTTATAAAGTAAGGTCCGTGGGCGGTGAGCACAACGTTCTTCCTGGCTGCTAATTCTCCCACAGAGGCAGCAACCTGAGGGCTCATCTTTACCCCCTGGACAAATTCTACCTCCATGCAGCCCAGGCCGAGTTCAGCAATACGCTCAATGCCGGCTTCTGTGGAACGGGATTCAGCACTGAGGGGAACACCGCCTGTCCCGAAAAGGAGTTCGCCTGTTTTGTCTGGATTCATGGCTTTACATTGTCTATTGTACTGCTTCGTCTACGAGTTTTCTATAAGCAAACAGCAAATCTTTGGTTAGCTTGCCGGGTTTGCCCGAACCGATAGTCCTGCCCTCGATGGAGACCAAAGGCATAAGCTCCAGTATGGAATTGGTGAGGAAGGCTTCTTCAGCCTCGATTAGTTCGTTTAACTCCACCCATCTTTCTGTGGCCTTGATATTTGAAGTCCGGGCTATTTCCAGGACTGCGTCCCTGGTGATGCCGGGCAGGACACCGCTTTCAAAACAAGGTGTGATGAGCTCTCCATGGCTCACAATGAAGACATTAGTCGTGCTGCCTTCGGCCAGGTAGCCTTGTTCATTGAGGAGGATAGCTTCATCGCATCCCCCAGCTTTGGCTGCCATGCGGGCGAGGATATTTTCCATATAGCAAGTGGATTTCAATCGAGATAAAGGTGACTGGCTATTGCGACGCAGGAAAGATATGGCTGCTTTGAAGCCTGATTCATATTTTTCGGGTGGTAAGGGAACAAGGTTTTGAGCAGTGATCAGGATAGTAGGACTGGTGCAGGTGCTGGGGTCGGGCGTCATATCGCCTTCACCTGTCGAAACGGTGAGCCTCAGGCGAGCGTCCTTGAGCTTATTAGCTTCTAAAGTTGCTGTACAGGCACTCTCTAGAGATTGCTTCGCTTCGCTCGCAATGACATTATACATCAGACCGAGTATCTCGGCAGAATGGCGAAGGCGGGTGAGATGAGAGTCGAGGCGAAAGATATGGCCGTTGTAGGCTCGCATGGTCTCGAATAAGCCGTATCCGTAAAGGAAGCCGTGGTCGAACGGAGACAGCTTGGCCTCAGAGCGAGGGATAAGTTGACCGTTGAGATAAATAATTTCAGCCATCATTTCAACTCTGCTCGTCATTGCGAGACACGTAAGTGCCGAAGCAATCCCCACGAATACCCTGCCACCGAGATTGCTTCACTTCGTTCGCAATGACAGTCGGCGGCGGTAGCAATAGACTAGGCTTACAGTGACTTCGCTTCACGTTAGTTGAATACTTTTCTCGCTCCAAACTGGACGGGTGAAACGAAGGAAGTTGGTTAAAATATCGTGTCCTACTTCGGTGAGGATGGACTCGGGGTGAAACTGAACCCCCTCCACTACATAATCTCGGTGTCTCACCCCCATTATTATCCCTTCGGGAGTTTTGGCAGTGACTTCGAGGCAGGATGGAAACCCCTCAGCTTCGATAATTAAGGAATGGTAGCGCGTTGCTGGAAAAGGATTGGGTAAGCCCTGATAGACAGTTTTGCCATCGTGATGAATGGTGGAGGTCTTGCCGTGGACTGGCAATGTCCGACCAATTTTGCCCCCATAGACGTAGCCAATGCATTGGTGCCCTAAACACACCCCCAGTATGGGGATTTTCCCACCGAAATGGCGCACTGTCTCGTTAGAGATGCCGGCTTCTAAAGGTGTGCAGGGCCCTGGCGAGATGATAATGTGGCTGGGGGCTAGCTCATCGATTTGAGCTAAAGTAATCTGGTCATTGCGGTGAACCACTGGTTGCCAGCCCAGTTCCCCCAAGTATTGGGCGAGGTTGTAAACAAAGGAATCGTAGTTGTCTATTATCAGTACCATTTTTAAGCTTACCTCCCAGCACTAAATTATGCCTCGATTCCACCGTCGTTGACAAATTTGCCTTTGGCGTTTATTCTATTCACTGTGTTCACCTAGAAGCAATTTTGGCCAATAGTCGGGCTTTTTACGAAAATATTGAAAAGGGATAATTGGCCAGAGGTTCAAAGAGGAGAGAATCATGGAAAAGGTTATCATTTTCGACACTACCTTACGAGATGGTGAGCAAGCTGCGGGAACGAGCTTGAACCTCCAGGAGAAGCTGGAAATAGCCAGGCAGTTGGATAAACTGGGCGTTGATGTCATTGAAGTGGGTTTTCCTGCCAGCTCGGTTGGTGATTTTGAAGCTGTCAGCCTTGTTGCCCGGGAGCTTAAGCGTCCCACAATTTGCGCTCTATCTCTGGCCAATATTGAAGCCGTAGACAGAGCCTGGGAGGCGGTCAAAGAAGCCAAGCATCCCCGAATTCACGTTTTCCTTTCAGCCTCGGACATTCACCTTGCTCACCAGCTTAAGAAAAGTCGAGATGAAGTTCTGAAAATGTCTAGGGAAACGGTGGCTCGAGCCAAGAGTTATTTGGACGACGTTGAATTCTCACCGATGGATGCCAGTCGTGCCGACCCTGCTTATATTTACCAGATTCTGGAGGCAGTGATCAGAGCCGGAGCAACCACGGTTAACATCCCCGATACCGTGGGCTATGCTACTCCTCAGGAATTCGGCAGCTTAATCAGGGGCATACTGGACAATGTGCCTAACATCGACAAGGCGGTGGTCAGCGTGCATTGTCATGATGACTTGGGTTTAGCTGTGGCTAATAGTCTCGAGGCAATAAAGGCAGGTGCGCGGCAGGTTGAATGTACTATTAATGGCATCGGTGAAAGAGCCGGCAATGCTTCTCTGGAAGAGATTGTCATGGCTCTAAAAACTCGCCAGGATTTCTTCAACCTCACCACCGATATTGATACGACTCAAATTTACCGGATAAGTCGTCTGGTTAGCGAGCTGACTGGTTTTCCTGTCCAGCCTAACAAAGCTATCATTGGGGCAAATGCCTTCCGCCATCAGTCAGGTATCCATCAAGATGGCGTGCTCAAAAAGGCTATCACTTACGAAATTATGGACCCTAAATCGGTGGGCATCCCATCAAGTACATTGGTACTGAGTAAGGTGAGTGGCAGACACGCCTTCAAGGAAAGACTATCTGAGCTTGGCTATGCTTTAAGTGAAGAGGATTTAAACCGCGCCTTTCAAGGCTTCAAGGGGTTAGCGGATAAGAAAAAGGATATCACAGATAGGGATATTGAGTCGCTGATAGCCGAGGAACTGCGCACTGTTACCGAAGTGTATCATCTTGACCATGTTGAAGTTTCCTGCGGTGACCATAATATCCCGACGGCGACAGTTAGGCTCATCGGTCCTGGGGGTCAGAGTTTGGCTGATGCTGCTCTGGGCACAGGTCCTGTAGATGCTGTATATAAAGCTATCAACCGCATAGTTGGGATACCTAATAGGCTCACGGAGTTCACCGTTAAATCGGTTACCGAGGGGATTGATGCCATGGGGGAAGTTTTGATACGAATAGAGAGCGAAGGTGTAACCTATACCGGGCGTGGTGCTGCCACTGATATCATTGTGGCCAGTACTAAGGCGTACATGAATGCCCTGAATCGTTTGCTGTCGGCAAAAAAGGGTAAGTAGTGTCGGAGGCAAAGATTTTGAATCTAGAAATTAAACTCTCTGAGATATTCTAAATGCGGAGGTGATGAACTTGAATTCCTTGCTAGAAATGATATTGAGGTTTTTATTGGCAGCTGGCTTGGGGGCAGCCGTTGGTTATCAGCGAGAGCGAGCAGGCAAGGCCGCGGGAATGCGCACGCATATATTAGTTTGCTCCGGAGCAGCCCTTTTCACCTTGGTGTCTATATATGGGTTTACTGGTGGTACAGCGGATGTCTCTCGAGTTGCTGCTGGAGTGGTAGCTGGAATTGGTTTCATTTGCGCTGGCGTTATCTTTCGGGGCATGCGTGGAGAGGGAGTAGCCGGGCTAACCACAGCCGCTAGCATGTGGGCGGCTGCTGCTATCGGTCTAGCTGCGGGGACAGGAATGTATTGGCTCTCAGTTATAGCAACCGCGGTCACCGTAGGTGTTTTATTTCTTCCTAAGGTTCGTGGCTAAGAGGGTCATTACGAGCGGAGCGAAGCAATTTCAAGGGGGACCTTAGTTTAAGAATTTTAACAACCCTCCTGGCAAAGGGACATTGGTTATGCTCAAAATTTTGCACACTGCCGATATTCACCTCGGGGCGAAGTTCTCGGGTCTGAGGAACATGGAGAGGTAAAAATGAAGATACTCCATACAGCAGATATCCACTTAAGAGCATATGAAGACGATAGGTGGAAGGTACTCCAAAAGCTAATTGAAATTGGCAAGCAGGAAGAAGTTGAGATTTTTGTGATAAGTGGAGATCTCTTTAATAGTGATATTGATGCTGAAAACTTAAAACTCGAAATACGAAAGATTTTCTCGGACACTGGCTTTAAAATCATTTTAATTCCAGGGAACCACGATAGTGAGTCGTATCAGAGTAGTATGTATTTTGGCGCTGATGTATCTATATTAACGAATTTATATGAACCCTTTGATGAATGTGAAGACGTGAGGATATGGGGATTACCTTTCGAGTCTATAGAAGGGGAAAAGATTCTCAGTAAGCTCCGCCTGTTAAGAAACAGTTTGACTACAGATAAGAAAAATATCCTGCTTTATCACGGGGAATTGCTTAATGCGTTCTTTTCTAGGAGAGATTTCGGCGACGAGGGTGAAAAAAGATATATGCCAGTTTGGCTTTCTTATTTCAAAGATTTGAACATTGATTATGTGCTTGCCGGACATTTCCATTCAAAATTTGATATACGTGAGCTAGGAAATGAAAGATACTTTGTTTATCCGGGATCGCCTATCTCGATAACGGAAGCGGAGATTGGGCAGAGAAGGGTAAATATTTTTGAAGTTGGGGGCCCGCCCAAGGAATACCTTCTTGACACACATCATTTTGAGGAAGTGCTTATAAAGTTTGATCCTTTTGGGGAGAAAAAACCTGTAGAGGAGGTTAAAGAACGGCTTGGGAAAGTTCACCCTCAAGCAAGCATCATCTTGACAATTAAGGGGTATATCGACGGGGAAAGGATTGGAATAAGCGAATCTGAACTTGTAAAACAAATAAAAGAAATCACGAAAGGGAAATGTGCAAAGGAACCGACTTTTGAATTCAGAGACATACACGTAATACTAGAAGATGACCTGTTCAAAAACTTCATGAGCAAACTCGAGCAATGTAGTGACGATGGAGAAAAGAAAAAACAGCTGCGTGATGTGGCAATAAGAGCAATGGTGGAGGCAAAGAGAAAGCCAAGAGCATGAAACTGAAAGAATTCTCAATAATGCGTTATGGTCCTTTACCAAATACGGGGAGAATTTCACTACAAAATTTCAATCTATTTTGGGGTAAGAATGAAGATGGTAAGACCCTTACAATAGATGCGCTTGTGAAGTTGCTATTGGGGCGAAACATTAAGGATTTCGACCGTAGTATAGATCGGGTGGAGGAAAAACCAGAAGGCTATGTGATTATAGAAGACGACAAGGGGAAAGAATTCAAACTGCCGGAGCAAGGAGACTTAACAAAAGTCACAGATTCAAATTTAACCTCATCAGAATGCCGTAATATTTTTGTAATAAGGAATAGCGACCTCTCCATTGCTAGTGAAGGTGATTTTTACACTGATGTAACAGGTCGACTTACTGGCTTAAGGACCAAAGAGATCGCAAACATCAAGGAAGTGCTGAGGGAGAGGATAGGGAAAATAACACAGCAGACTGGTGAATTTAAAGATACTAAAGAAGAAAGATTAAAAACGAGAGTAGAAAATGCAAAAAAGCTCCTCGAGAAGGTTGAGACTTTAGCTGGGAAGATTGAAAAAGAGAGATTCGATGAGTTCGAAGAAGAATCTGTAAAGCTAAGTGAGGAAATAAAGAGGATTGACCAAGAGATAAAAGATCTTGAAGATGCAAGGAAAAGAAGGGAATACGAGAAGGGAAGAGAAGCACTGGATGCACTCACCAGTGCTTTAAAAGAAGTCGAAGGCTTGGGGATTTACAGTGAGGACGACAGGCAACTGTGGAGAGATTGCGAGAAAGTCATTAAAGATTACAACGAACGAAAGGAAGAATATCTTAGAGATCTTCGGGAAAAAGATGAACGACTCCAGGAGATAGGCGGGAAGTTGAGAGAGGTAGAAAGAGAATTCAAAATCTTCGAAGAGAGAAAGAAAAAGTTGGATGACGAAGTTAAACCAGAGTTGAGGAACTATGAGATAGGGCTTGGAGAGGTAAAGAGTAAGGAAACAAGGAACAAGTTCTATGCAGTGGCAGCAATAACCTCGGCAGTATTGTTAGCAATATCGATATTGGCAGTCGTACTAAGTCCTTCATTTGTTTCTTACGGACTGCTTGCATTGTTTCTAATATCAACCATCGCCTTTGCAGGGCTGAGTTTTGAGTTCACGCGAAAGAAAGCTCATCTTGCTGGAGTATTCGCAAGAATAAAGGTAAACATCTCTAGATTTGAACTTGAAGCAGAAAGTCCAGAAGAGATGCGTTCAAATATCCAGAAATTTGAAGAAAAATATGGGGAGAAGTCCGAGGAGTTACAAGAGCTGAGAGAGGGAAAGAGAGGATTAGAAGACAGAGTTAATGGACTCCGGGATAAAGAAATTCCAGGAATAGAAAGTAGGGTTAAGGATGCTGAAGAGAAGATGCAGGGGGTAAAAATAAAGTCCAAAGAAGACTCTTTAGAAAAATACGCTGAAAAGCTTGAATTAAGGAAAGCGCGCGAAATGACGGTCAGAGAGCAGGAAAGGTTTCTGAAAAGTCATTTTAAGGAAAGGGGCAAAGAATTAAAAGAAAATATTGCTCACTGGAGCGAAGAAGTTCAAAGACTTGAGGAGTATAAGGATAAAGCCAAAGATATGACGTATAGTGAGGCTACTAAATCAACACTGGACGGGGAAAAAGAAGAGTTTGTAAAGAAGCTCCGACAGGTGAACGACATGATTGCTTCTTTTCAAAAAGAAATGAAGGAAGTGGAACACGAGGCGATTGACATTCTGAGATTAAAAGAGCCGTTATATTGTGAGACGTCAGTAGATTTGAAAGTGATTAAAACCGAACTTCAAAGGTTTAAGCAAGAAAATGAAAATAATAAGGACAATGCATTAAAAGTCATAGAAATCTTTGAAGAAATAGAAAGAGAGGAGACGGTAAAAGTTTCTGAGCTTTTCGGTATTGAGAGCCCCGTTTCAAAATATTTTAATGCAATAACAAATGGGCTCTATGAAGAGGTGCTCTTGAACCAAGAAGCAATGAAAATACAGGTCAAGCGGAGGGGTGGGAAGATATTGGAGGCAGAAAAGCTATCTGGAGGCGCCTATGACCAACTATATCTCTCTATTCGACTCGCTCTGGGAGAAAAGCTTTTGAAAGGCAAGAAAGGGTTTTTCATCATGGATGACCCGTTCATAAAAGCTGATCCTGATAGATTACAAAGACAGATTGAAACGCTAGAAAGAATCTGTGAATTGGGGTGGCAAATCATGTATTTCTCGGCAAAAGGGGAAATTAAAGATGCTTTGAAAGAAGATATCAAAATGGGTACTGTTAACTATGTTGAAGTTCAGGGAATATTTTCTTGAAAAGAATCTGCAAATCTCGAACAACAGTGAATAGAGGAGAAATTGGGGTCTTGCGAAGCTGAAAAGATTCTGGCAGACCATAGTGGCAGAAAAAAGCCGAAAAGCCGCCTTAAACAGAGGTGGATATTATGAGTCTGCGTGAAAGATTGATTGGAATTTTCTATAGGGCTGCAACAGGCAGCCGCAAGATGCGAAATCTTCTTACTCCTGCCGGGATAGTCTTCTTTTTTGGCTTTATAGCATTATTCATTTTTGCTGCTCTTCAAGTGGACAGATGCTTGGACTTCCCCAAACTCCTTTCTACAGCTTTGAATATTATTGTATCCGCGCCTCTCCTTGCTATCGGGCTGTTCCTGATGGCATGGTCAATTCTGCAGTTTGTCGGTGTAAGGGGAACGCCGGTGCCTTTCAACCCGCCACCTAAACTGGTTACCACTGGCCCTTATGCCCATGTCAGAAATCCCATGGTCACGGGTGTGTTTGTCTTGTTGTTCGGAATCGGTGTTCTACTTAGGTCAATTTCCCTTGTCTCTATATTCACTCCGTTATTTATTCTGTTTAACGTGTGGGAATTAAAAGTAGTTGAGGAACGGGAATTAGAAAAACGCCTGGGCGAAGATTATGTTGAATATAAGAAAAGGACACCCATGTTTATCCCACGGTTGAAGGTGAACACTAAGAAGTCGATAAAATGAAAAGATGGGCAACACGTCGCTCAACAGCAGATAAGAGGTGGAGATTCCCCCGGATCGTCTTGATGGGCAAACTTCAGATATAGTGAGAACTTTATCGACTCTAATTTAAGTAACGGAAGGAGAAAAAGGAATGTGTGAAAGAGATGGAAACTTAATCGCCTATTGTGGTCTTTATTGTGGAGATTGCTTTGGCTACAAAGGAAAGATTGCCGATTTAGCCAGAGACCTTAGAAAAGAACTGAGGCAGGCAAAGTTTGATAGAGTAGCTGAAGGGATCCCCTTTAAGGAATTCCAACATTATAAGGAATGTTATGAAGTCTTGGGAGCACTGGTTAGATTAAGATGCAAAGATGTCTGCAAAGGTGGTGACGGCCCGTCTTTCTGTCAAGTGAGAAAATGTTGCCAGAAGAAAGGTATTGATGGCTGTTGGGAATGCGATGAATTTGAAACATGTGAAAAATTAGACTTCCTAAAGCCAGTTCATGGAGATGCTCATATAAAGAATTTAAGGAAAATCAACAAAGCAGGTGTTGGTAGCTTCCTTGAGGGAAAAAGGTATTGGTGACTATTAGATTCTGGTGACTTCGGAACTCTTGCTTAGCTAAATCTGCCTTGTGCATACTTTATAACTAACAACATCGTTGTCTGAATAAAGCGTTTGTGAGCCTGAAACTAAATTAATGGTGTAATATGGGAAGTGAAAAAACTAAGGAGGTTAAAAATGAGTTATATTTCTCCGACGTTAGCTGTAAGAAATATGAAGCAAACGATTCAATTCTACAGAGATTCCCTGAGATTTAAGATAGGAATGGCTTTCCCTGACGCTGACAACCCAGAGTATGTCGACCTATCTAAGGATGGGATGGTTCTCATGTTCATACCGGCTAAAAATGTGGGTATTGGCAGTAAACAAAGACTGGGCACTGGTGTGAATTTGTATTTGCAAATTGATGGGGATATTGATGAATATTACAGAGAATTGAAAAATAAAGGCGTTAAGGTTGTAGTTGACATAAAAGACGAGCCGTATGGCATCAGGGACTTTACAGTCGAGGATATTAACGGATATAAGTTGACGTTTAACCAGGTCTCCAAGGCTGTTAAAAGCTGTATGAGCTGTGGCATGCCCATGACTAAGTCTGAAGATTTTGGGGGAGGAAAGCCTGAGAACTTATACTGCGTATACTGTTCGAAACCGGATGGCAGCCTCAAAAGCTATAAAGAGGTGTTTGAGGGCATGGTCAACTTTATGATGATGTCTCAGAAGATGGACAGAAAAACTGCCGAGGGCGCAGTCAAAGAACGTATGGCAAGGATGCCTGCTTGGAGCGGTAAGACTTAGTTTATGAGTATTGGCCAGTGTATTTTTATTCGGAGCTAGGAAACAAAACGTCCAAGTCACAACCCCCTTTTCTCTCTCCCTGGGAAAAGCCAATAGACTTGCCCCTTGCTCAAGGGAAGTGGAGTTGACATAATCACTTAGCAAGTGTGTGAGTATCCTCCGCTAGCGAAAGAAGGCAAAGCGAATATATAATTAAGAAATTTTAGGGGAAGAATATACTAAGGCTGAATTGAAGAGGTAGATAGTATGGAATTTAGCATAACAGTTTTGCCTGGCGATGGCATCGGGCCTGAGGTAATAGCCCAGGCGCTAAGAGTTTTGCAGACCGTGGGTGAGAAATTCGGGCATAGCTTTCACTTCCATGATGGTCTCATAGGTGGCGTTGCTATAGATACTCTGGGCACAGCCCTCAGTGATGAGACTTTGAAGATGTGCAGGCAATGTGATGCCGTGCTGCTCGGTGCAGTTGGTGGCTCTAAATGGGATGACCCGCAAGCCAAAATCCACCCTGAGGACGGACTTCTGGCTTTGCGCAAAGGGCTGGAACTGTTTGCTAATTTGCGCCCCGTGAAAATTTTCCCGATGCTGGTGAATTCCACTAATCTCAAGCCGGAGGTGGTTAAGGGAGTGGACTTAGTGGTGGTTAGAGAACTTACCGGCGGACTTTACTTTGGTCAGCCCAAGAAACAGTGGCGAACTCCGAAGGGAAGGCAGGCCGTTGATACCCTGGCTTATTCTGAGGTAGAGATTGAGCGCATATTGAAAGTGGGCTTTGAACTGGCTCGCAGCCGCCGGAAGAGGCTAACTTCGGTAGATAAAGCCAATGTTCTCCAGTCATCCCGGCTATGGCGGCAGATTGCCATAGAAATTTCCGCCGATTATCCTGATATTGAACTTCAGCATATGCTGGTTGATGCCTGCGCTATGAGGTTTATTCAGCGTCCTAGTGAATTTGATGTTCTGGTTACGGAAAACATGTTTGGCGACATCCTCACAGATGAAGCTTCTATGCTGGCTGGCTCCATGGGCATGCTTCCTTCGGCTAGCCTGGCAGGGATTCCCAAAGGTAGAACCTTCGGCATGTATGAGCCAATTCATGGCAGCGCTCCCAGTCGAGCGGGCCAAAACCTGGCTAATCCTATTGCCACTATCTTGAGCGTAGCTATGATGCTGCGCTATTCCTTTGCGCTGGAAACTGAAGCACAGACTGTGGAGAATGCTGTCCTCGCTACACTGGAGCAAGGTTATAGAACTTACGATATAATGTCGGAAGGTAAATCCAAGGTAGGCACGAAAGAGATGGGAGATTTGATTGCTCGTAAAGTGAAAGGTTAAGGGGAATTTCCATGATAGCGGTGCAGCTTTATGATACGACCTTAAGGGATGGTGCCCAGCAAGAGGGCATTTCCTTTTCTGTTGAAGACAAACTCAAGATTTGTCAGAAGCTAGACGAGTTGGGCATTGACTTCATCGAAGGTGGCTGGCCAGGCTCTAACCCTAAGGATACCGAGTTCTTTGCCCAGGCACGGAATTTGCGCTTGAAACATTCTACTCTAGTGGCTTTTGGCAGCACTAGGCACTCAGATTGCCGAGCAGAAAAAGACCTTAATCTCCGGGCCATGCTTCAAGCCAAAACCAAGGTAGTTACTGTTGTAGGAAAAGCCTGGGATAAGCAGGTAACCCGAGTTCTGGAAACAACGCTGGAAGAAAACCTCAGCATGATTACAGATTCCATAAGTTACCTCAAGGGAAAAGGGCTCAAGGTTTTCTTCGATGCCGAGCATTTCTTCGATGGATATAAAGATAATCCTGAATATGTCTTGCAAGTGGTGGTGGCTGCGGCTAAGACTGGTGCCGAATGCGTGATTCTTTGCGATACCAATGGCGGCAGCCTGCCACAACAGATAGCGGAGGCTATTAAAGGTGTTCGAGATTGCTTCGCTTCGCTCGCAATGACAGCTGTTCCTTTGGGCATTCATACCCATAATGATGCCGAGCTTGCCGTAGCTAATACCCTGGCTGCCGTGGAAGCGGGTGTTGTTCAGGTTCAAGGGACCATTAATGGCTATGGCGAGCGCTGTGGCAATGCCAATCTCTGTTCTATCATACCAACTTTGAAACTCAAGATGGGTATTGATTGCGTTACTGACAAGCAACTGAACAAGCTCAGCGATGTCTCTCGCTATGTATCAGAACTGGCCAATATGCCTCATTATGACCGGCTTCCTTATGTAGGCGATGATGCCTTCACTCATAAGGGTGGGATTCACGTATCAGGTTTAATAAAATGGGAAGATAGCTACCAGCATATAAAGCCGAATCTGGTAGGCAACCGCCCATATGTTGTGGTTTCCGAGCTGGCTGGGAAGGGCAGTATTGTCTTTAAAGCTAAGGAGCGTGGACTACCTGTCCCTAAAGGCAAAGAAGTTGAGAAGGTGCTGGAGCAAATTAAGCTATTAGAGAAGCAAGGTTTTCAATATGATGCTGCCGAGGCGTCCTTCGATCTTTTGCTCCGCCGAGCCCAGCCTGACTATCGACCACCTTTCGAGCTAGTTGACTTCATGGTCGTGGTGGAGAAGCGGCGTCGTCCGCCCACCAGAGGAAACCAAGAGGAGCCATTGTCAGAGGCCACTATCAAGGTCAAGGTAGATAATAGGGTAGTGCATACAGCTGCTGAGGGCGATGGCCCAGTCGACGCCCTCGACCAAGCTCTGCGCAAGGCTTTGCTCCAGTTCTATCCGGACTTGACTGTTGTAAAACTTATTGATTATAAGGTGCGCATCCTGGAGGAAACTGCAGGCACTGCATCGCAGGTCCGGGTGCTCATTGAATCCAGTGACGGCCGGGAGAACTGGCGGACAGTAGGCAGCTCCACCAATATCATCGAAGCTAGCTGGCTGGCACTGGCCGACAGCATTGAATACTGGCTGGCAAAACAGGCTGGCAAAGCCAAGGGCTGACCTCCGGTACAACATAGGGGAAATAAGAAGTCCATTGAATTTGAAAGTTCAGCACCGCGCCTCTAGCCAGTCCAGAACAAAATCCATGGCTGCCTTTTCCAAGCGCATTTTGTGCTTAGCACCGGGTATTATTTTTAACTCTTTGGGCTCTTCAGCTTTCTGGTAGAGCCTATGTGCATGCTCTAGGGGTATCAATTCGTCGGCATCTCCATGCACCAAAAGCAGGGGGCGGGGGGATATTTTATCTATCCAATTGATGGGAGTGACGGTCTCAAATCCTCTTTGCCATTCCTCTATTGAGGGTGGAAAATCCTTATCCCTGATGGCTCCGATTTGGCGAAACCGTTGGATGGTGTCCAGAGGCGTTTCTCTCTGAGGGAGAGAGCGGAAATCGGCAGGGCAGGCACAGGTTACCACCGAAGATACTCTAGGGTCATGGGCGGCGGCATAAACGGAAACCGCTGCCCCTCCGCTAAATCCCAGTAGGCAAAAATGATTCTTATCTACCTCCTTCAGGTTATACAGGAAATCAAGAGCAGCTTGTAAATCTCGACTCCAGCCCAGAATATCTAAGTTACCTGGGCTCTTTCCTGTCCCCCGGAAGTTAAAGATTAAGGTGATGAAGCCAGCATGGCAGAAGCGCTGCGCCAGTAGTGTATAGCCCTTGTCGGTGGGGTCGGGGGGAGCAGCGGGAATGCCATGGCAGATGCACAAGGCGGGATGAACCTTGTCCCTTGACGGAATATGAAGCTCGCCAACAAGCTCAAGTCCATCGGCTTGCAAGCGAATTTCCTTTATTTCCATCTCTCAAAGGGTCAAAGATAATAGATTTGCCTTCTTTTCTTAAGAATGAGACCCGCTATGAGCCCCAGCAACAAACCCCCAAGGTGAGCTTGCCAGGCTATCCCGGCGAAGAGGAAAGAAAGGAAAAAGAGGATTATGATTGCTATCCAGAGTGGCATGGGCACAGGAATAGGAATTATAAAAACTCGCACCTTGGGGACCATTACCGCCAGCGCTCCACCAATGGCAAAAATAGCTCCCGAGGCTCCTATCCCTATTGAAAATGGAGCGAGAAGGACAAAGAGGAGATTTCCTGCCAGCCCTCCCAGAAAAAACACTGCTAAGAAACTTCTCTCTCCTGCCGCCCGGAGGAAGAAACTCCCCAGAAAATACAGGCTTATCATATTGAATATAATGTGGGCAAAACCGCCGTGGACAAACACGCTGGTTATGATGGTCCAGGGTTGTTGAGAGAGCTGCGCGGTGTTCAAGCCAAGAAAAAGGACAACTGGGTTATTTACTGTGATGGGATACCCACCAACCATTAACTCGATTACGAAGATTGCGACATTTAGAGCGATTAAAAACCATAGGGCATTTAAATTGACAGTGCGATAAGTCCGCATTGTGCAATTATAGGTTAAATCTGGCTTCTGGTTCAACAAGTGAACTCAGGGAGTTGGTGGGTTATGGGATGTATTGTAATATTCGACGTGGTAAGTTTATAATATGGAAGATCTTTAGGTTAGTAAGATATTTCCTTTGCAGGGATTTTAGGTGAGCGAGCAAAGTCCAGAGCGAAAACGAAGGCTCCCCTCAATAGCTATATGGGGCATAATTCTGGCCGCTATCTGTGGCATCTCATTGTACATACGGATAGCCTTGCCTCATGACCAGATTTTTGTCAATGGCGCGGTTTGGTTTCGAGAGACTGATGCCTATTATTACATACGCAACATAGAAGTTCTGCTCAAACACTTTCCTCACTACAATACTTTTGACCCATACATGCTCTTCCCCGGCGGTAGTGCAGCACTTTCTCGCCCGTTCTTCGCCTGGCTTATCTCTGCTATTATTCTGCTTGTTAAGGGGGGGGCACCAACTCTGCATACCATAGAAGTAGTGGCCGCTTATATACCCCCTATCCTGGGCACTCTGACGCTCATCCCCGTGTACTTTATTGGCAAGGAGCTGTTTAACCGCTGGGTAGGCGTAATTTCAGCTGCCTTGGTTGCCATCTTGCCTGGCGAATTCCTGAATCGTTCCTTGCTTGGCTTTACCGACCACCATGTAGCCGAGGTTTTGTTTAGCACCGTGTGCATACTCTTTCTGATAATGGCCATTAAGCGAGCTCGAGCAAGGGAGATTTCCTTCAGCCACATTCTCAGTAAAGACTGGTCAACTATCACCAAGCCTCTCGTCTATACCCTGATCGCTGGCATCTTCCTGGGTATTTACCTACTTACCTGGGCAGGTGGGCTGCTGTTCGTATTCATTATATTTGTTTACCTGGTGATTCAGTTCATCGTGGACCACTTGAGTCATAAACCGAGCGACTATCTGTGTATTGTGGGCACACCTCTCTTCCTTGTTGCCTTCCTCATGCTTCTTCCCATATTGGTCAAGGGCAGCCTGGATACCATTTCTCTGGTGTCTCTGCCGGTTGCCATAGTGTTACCCGTAGTCTTAAGTATTATCTCACGGTTCATGGCAGGCAGGGCTTGGAAGCCTGTTTACTATCCCTTGACCTTGCTGGGACTGGCGGGAATCGGGCTTGCTGCTTTGCATGCCATCAATCCCCTCTTGTTTCAGTCCATGCTCAGCCTATTTAGCATCTTCAAGCAGTCCGGCGCTATGCTCACTGTCATGGAGGCGACTCCTCTTCTTTTCCCTTTTGGTAATGGCGTTTTCACCTTCAGTATGGCCTGGGCTAACTTTAACACCACCTTCTTCATCTCATTTATTTCCATTGCTATGCTTATCTATGTCGCTGTTAAGGAAAAAAGTGCCGACAAAATCTTATTCCTGGTATGGAGCATAATAATGTTAATAGCGGTCCTGGGGCAACGCCGCTTCAGTTATTACTATACTGTGAACGCTGCCTTGCTCACAGGGTATTTCTCCTGGAAAATGCTGGACATTGCTGGCTTACGCAAACTGCTGGCTAAGTCTAAAGAAGTAGTGGTAGCAGTTAGAAAATTCAAGAAGAAGGGAAAGAAAGCCAGGGCGAAACCGAAACCAAGAACATTCATGCAGCCCAGAGGTGCCTGGGTAAATGTCATCGTTGTCGGAATAATCATCTTTTTCCTGGTCTTTTTCCCCAGTATTGGACTGTGGAGAGATGAGCCCACATCAATCGGTGGGCTTTACATCGGCTACACACGGTATTACGCCGCGCAAGCACTTGTTACTATGAATGAGGGATGGTATAGCTCTCTTCAGTGGTTAAGGGATAACAGCCCCGACCCTTTTGGTGATCTTAATGACCCCAATTTCTATTATAAGCTATACAAGACTCCGTTCCAATACCCTGAATCTGCCTACGGTGTGATGTCCTGGTGGGACTACGGCTACTTTATAATGCAAATTGCCCATCGCATACCCAATGCCAATCCCGGTCAGTCTGGAGCTGTCCAGGCTGGCAAGTTCTTTACCGCCCAGAATGAAAGCTCCACCCAGGAAGTTGTGGAGCAGTACAACTTAGGTACGAAATATGTGATGATTGATTATGACATGGTAATTGGAAAGTTTCACGCTATGGTGGATTGGGCTAACGAGAGCGAGGATGATTTTTACGAATATTATGGGATACCGCCACAGGTAGCCGGTGGAGCCCCGCAAGCGCTCTACTTGCTTTATTATCCCGCTTATTATATGTCAACTGCAGTTAGGCTTTATATATGTCAACTGCAGTTAGGCTTTATAACTTCAATGGCGAAGCAGTGACTCCTTCGATAAATTCCACAGTAGTTATCCCATGGAGTGGGGAATCAGTGTACCAACAGCAAGGGCAGTTCTATACGTATAAGAATATTGTTGGACAACCTGTATTTTTTTCCAACTATGAGGATGCTCAAGCTTATGTTGCAAGCCAGACGTCGGGAAATTATGGAATAGTGGGGTATGATCCTTTTAGTAGCATCGTGCCTCTTGAGAAATTGAACAGTTATGAGCTCGTATATCCATATCCGCCCGGGGCCACTGTGAACGCAACAACTGTGAAAGTTTTTAAATATCTTGGCTCAAATCAGTCCTGAGTAAAAACACAGCCATAATTACCAGTGGGGCGGGATTTACAGGTCTCATCTAGCTGAGGAATTACTAAAGCATCGGCACAAGTTATTGAGCCTTCTTGGCATTGTGCCCATCTTTTTTGTCATTCTGACCCTGAATGAAGTGAAAGGGAAGGGGTAAACCCTGCGTGGCAATCTCACCGCCTTCCAAGCACTAGCATCGGGCACACTTAAAAGTACGTTCCTGCACAAGTTGACAAATGCGTATCGGTTAACTAATATGTTTAGGAATTAACACAATGTAGAAAGGGCAAGCGACATGGCCCGGATAAAACAGCTAGGAATTACACTTGTCGTCGTTATTTCGCTTTTCTTGATTTTCTCGCAAACGGTTTACGCCTCTATCGATGCTGGTACATCCGGCCAGGCAGCTCATGCCTACTATATCGACGCCGGCACAGGCAGCATTATCATCCAGATCCTCATTGGGTCGTTTGTCGGGGTACTGGCGATGATTGGTGTTTACAGGACGAAGGTAAAGAATTTTTTCCGCAATCTATTTAAGAAACGAAAAGGTGATGAGGAGAGCGGATAGTGCACAGCTCCCGGCCTCCTTCCGCGACCCCAGCGGTTTCCTTTTCCAGCAAGATGGCCTCATATATCGTCAGGTAAACCTGGTCTACAAGGATGACTATGACCATCTGACGAGTTCCGGTCTTTACCAGGCGCTCGTTGACGATAACCTTTTGATTCCCCATGAGGAAGTCAGCACTGAGCCGCCACTACCTGAACTTGCTTACAAAATAATCAAGCCGGAGATGATACCATTTATCTCATATCCCTACGAGTGGTGCTTCAGCCAGCTAAAGGATGCCGCCCTGACCACACTCAAAATACAGAGAAGAGCCCTTGACTTCGGCATGTCACTGAGAGATAGCAGCGCTTACAACATCCAGTTCAAGAACGGCAAGCCGGTATTCATCGATACGCTTTCATTTGGGAGATATTGTGAGGGACAACCCTGGGTCGCTTACCGCCAGTTCTGCCAGCACTTCCTGGCACCACTAGCCTTAATGAGCTATAAAGATATACGGCTGAGTCAGTTGCTCCACGTTTACATAGATGGGTTGCCTCTGGATTTAGCGAGCTGCCTGCTGCCGTGGCGCACGCACCTAAGATTTTCCTTACTTTCCCATATCCACCTTCATGCCCGAAGTCAGGAACATTTTGCCGATAAACCGATAAACATCAGACAATACCGGGTGAGTCGCTACGCCTCCCTGGGCATTCTTAACAGCTTGGAATCTATCGTTAAGAAGCTGAAATGGCAACCCCGGGGCACTGAATGGGCCGATTACTATCAGGACACTAATTACTCACCGCAGGCCTTCGAACACAAGAAGACAATTGTGGCCGGCTTCCTGGAGAGGGTGAGACCGGCCACTGTCTGGGACCTGGGCGCCAATGTAGGTATATTCAGCCGTCTTGCCAGCGACCGAGGAATTCCCACCGTATCCTTTGACGTTGACCCCGCTGCCGTGGAAAAGAACTATCTAGACTGCGTTGCCAGGGGTGATACCAACATTCTACCCTTGGTGATTGATTTAACCAATCCCAGCCCGGCTATCGGCTGGGAGAACAAGGAGCGGATGTCTCTTAAAGAACGCGGTCCTGCCGATGCTGTGCTGGCCCTGGCTCTGGTCCATCACCTGGCCATCTCCAACAATGTCCCCTTGTCTAGGATTGCCGGGTTTCTCAGCGACATCAGCCACTGGCTCATCATTGAGTTTGTCCCCAAGACCGATTCGCAGGTCCAGAGGCTTCTGGCTACCAGAGAGGACATTTTCCCCAATTATACCCGCCAGGCGTTTGAACAGGAGTTTAGTCGCTATTTCACCGTGGAAGATTCCTCTGCTATGGTGGAATCACAGAGGACACTGTACTTGATGCGCCGGGTACAGAGATGAAAGAAAAATGGAGAGATATTTTCAAGGGGCCGGTGGTTTTCTACCCGCCGCTATTTGCTGCTTTTCCCATCCTGTTTCTCTATGCCTACAACATAAGCGAAGCATCGATGAGCGAGGTCTGGCTGCCGCTGGTAATCTCGGTGGCTGCTGCTCTGGTGTTGTGGGTAGTCTTGAGCCTCATACTCCGCAGCCCGACTAAGGCGGGAATTGCTACCGCTATATTCCTGTTATTCTTTTTCTCCTACGGACGTCTTTATGATGTACTGGAGTGGGCCATGTTTGCGCCCAAACACGCCTACCTGCTCTCCAGCATGCTGTTCATCTGGGGCTACTGCGTCTATTTCATCAGCCGGGCAAAAAGGGATTTTCGCATCGCCACCAAGTTTCTCAACATAACGGCGGTCGTGTTCATTGCCATCAACCTGTTTAACATCGGTGTTCATCAAGTCAAACTAGCCAGGCTGGGTGACGTCGCACCGGAGAAGTCGTCGGAGCAGACTGTTGCCAGCCCGGCCGAACTCAGCACCCTGCCCGATATCTATTTCATCATCTTGGATGAGTATGCCCATCCTGATACCATGAAGGAATGGTATGATTACGATAACAGCGATTTCATCAACAGCCTGAAGAATAAAGGTTTTTTCATAGCTTATGAGAGTAAATCACTGTCATCGGACTCTCCACAGGTACTTGCCGAGGTGCTGAACATGGAGTATCTCAATGATGAGCCGTGGAGTGAGCCTACCTACCAAAAAATAGCCGACAACAAGGCGGCAGACTTCCTGAAGGCACAGGGCTATCAATACATTGCTTTCGGCAACAACTTTGCAGAGTATACATGGGAAAAGTATGCCAATGATAACGTCGACCTTTACTTAGACTACCATGGATATAATAGCAGCAGTATGGTGACTGAGTTTGTGTATATATTGTGGAACACCACCATGCTGCAGCCCTTCTATGGCTACGTTACTGGAAGTCAGTATGAAGATAGCTATCGGTGCCAGACCTTGTACATGCTGGAGAAACTTGAGGCGCTGCCTGAGCTAGAGGGCCCGAAATTCATTTTCGCCCATTTCATATGTCCCCACACACCTTATGTATTCGGTCCCGATGGCGAGTATGTTGCCCCTGCAAATTGGTACAACTATGAAAATAAACAGTTCTATCGTGGGCAGTATATCTTCATCTCGGCGGAGATAGAGAAGGTGGTCGATGTATTAATAAAAGAATCGAAAATCCCGCCAATTATCATTTTACAGTCAGACCACGGCCAGCGGCCGGACCATCCCGGCATAGTCATCGGGGACACTGAATGGGAAAAGATACTTAACGCCATGTATCTCCCGGGAATGGATTACGATACTTTGTCTGACAACATATCGCCAGTAAACACGTTCCGTCTGATATTCAACAATTATTTCGGCGCCAATTATTCACTGCTGGAGGATAATCAGTAGCAGTAATTAGCCATGGCAATGGGAAGCTGGCTCAGGACTCACAGGAAACAGGTCATCACGCACACATCCATTATTGTGGGATTTGTGCTGTTGACCATTTTTGTGGTGGAGCCTCTCTTCGACAGACTTGAACAGTTTGCTGGTGCATCTGACTTGTATGAAACTTCACTCCCCGCCGCAACCGACAACATTCAATACTCGGTTGACCACTTTGAATCCGCCGCACAGATTCTGGAGATATACGGCTGGGCATTCATTGAGGGCCATGACTCTGTCAACAGCAAAATATATATAGTCTTGAAATCCTTGAAATCCGCGGACAGGACATATGTATTCACCACAGAAACAGTGGTAAGAGAGAATGTTACCGAGCAGTTTAAAGAGTTAGGCTTGAACTTGGACAACTCGGGATTTTCAGCTCTTATTCCGACATGGGAAATAGCCAACGGCGAATACTCCGTGGGGATTTACATCAAGAAAGATGATATTGAAGCTCTAATATATACAAACAGAACTATTATAAAATCAGGAGACACCGTAAAGGCCGATTATCATTCTGAGCCCTGACTTGTCGGGGCGAAGAATTTTCCTCCCGCTCAGACCTGCCCTGAGCAAGATGAAAAGCTATGGCTCCGCCTGGCAATCCCACACTGCTCTGTGAGATTGCTCTTGCACTGTCGTGCCTCGCAATGACAGAAGAGGTGCGTCCGTTCGCGATGACGGCTTGAGTGCCGAACGTTCTTCTGATAAACTGCTTAAGATGTAAGAACGGAGTATGTTGGCAGTCATGAATAATGGAGTGAAGCAAAGTGAATAAAACACGATTGAGCCAGTCAAAAATCACCAATAAAACTGTTGTGTGTATTATCGGCTTGGGCTACGTCGGCTTGCCCCTAGCTTTGGCCTTTGCCAAAGCTGGTTTAAAGGTGCTCGGGGTCGACATTCAACAAAGGCGAGTGGATTGGGTTAATAAGGGACAGTCTTACATAGCTGATGTAGATAGCAAAGTCCTTAGAGAAACGGTCAGAGAAGGGTTGTTAAAGGCCACTACTGACCAGAGCCGACTCAAGGAGGTTGACGCCATCTGCATTTGTGTGCCCACTCCGCTTACCAAAACCAAAGACCCGGAGCTCTCTTATGTCATCAGTGAGTCCGAAGTGGTCTCCAAGTACCTTCAGAAAGGGCAATTAGTGATTCTCGAGAGCACAACCTATCCAGGCACTACCCGAGAGGTGATGCTACCAATTTTGGAACGCTCTGGCCTCAAAGCAGGACGTGATTTCTATCTTGCCTTCTCTCCGGAAAGGGTCGACCCCGGGAGCAAGAATTACAATGTCCGGAACACGCCGAAGGTGATTGGCGGCATAGACACCAAATCTACAAAGCTCGCTACACTCTTGTACAGTCGAATCGTGGATAGAGTTGTCCCGGTCTCAAGTCCTGAAGTTGCCGAGATGACTAAGGTATTCGAAAATGTATTTCGTAATGTGAACATAGCCCTGGTTAACGAACTTACCTTGCTCTGTGAGAAGATGAAGATAAGTGTTTGGGAAGTAATAGATGCAGCTGCAACCAAGCCTTTTGGGTACATGCCGTTCTACCCTGGGCCAGGGATCGGGGGGCACTGCATCCCGCTCGACCCTTATTACCTGGCGAATAAAGCCAGGGAGTTTGATTTCCACACCAGATTCATCGAGCTCGCGGCGGACATCAATGAGCATATGCCTTATTACGTCGTCTCCCGCATGTTGGATGCCATGAATTCTGAAGGCAAGAGTTTGCACGGGGCCAAGGTATTGGTGCTGGGGGTCGCGTACAAGAGAGATGTGGAGGATGTGAGAGAGTCACCATCCTTGAAGCTAATTGAGCTCTTGTGTGAAAAGGGGGCAAACGTGTCCTACAACGACCCATATGTGGCGAGTGTTCGAATCTCCGAAAATAATTTGAGGTCGGTGAACCTTACAGACGAGCAACTGGTCTCAGCCGACTGCGTGGTGATTGCAACCGACCACACTTGCTACGACTATAAATACATAGCCCGAAAGGCCAGCTTTGTATTCGATACCCGAGGCGTTACCAGGAAGCTCAGAAATAAGAACATCGTAAGGTTGTGATGGTAGATGGAAAGGAATATTGCTGTTGTTGGCTGCGGATATTGGGGCAAGAACCTGGTTCGCAATTTCGCTGAGCTAGGTGCACTCCGTGCTATTTGTGACAGCAATTCCGAGGTTCTGAGCAAGCTTGCGGCACTTTATCCAAACGTCAAAGGAGAAACAAACCTTGATGCAATGTTAACTGACAAGGAGATCAAAGGCGTAGTTATAGCTTTACCGGCAGCCCTGCACTATCCAGCAGCAAGGCAAGCGCTACTCGCGGACAAAGATGTATTTGTGGAGAAACCAATCACTTCAAAAAGCTCAGAAGCGCAGGAACTTGTTGAGCTCGCCGAGAAGCGGAAGTGCATACTGATGGTGGGGCACCTGATGCTTTATCACCCCGCTGTCCACATACTTAAGCGCCATATCCAGTCAGGCGACCTGGGTGAAATCTATTATCTCTACTCCACGCGGGTTAATTTAGGGCAGGTGCGCCGTGACGAGAGCGCATTGTGGAGACTTGCCCCACATGACATCTCGCTATTTCTATATTTACTTGAAGATTTCCCTGAAGTTGTCTCAGCCCAAGGGATAAGCTACATTCAGCCGCATTTAGAAGACGTAGTATTCATTACCCTGCAATTTCGCCCAAACGTTCTGGCTCATATCCACGCTAGCTGGCTCGACCCTCATAAGATACGACAGCTCACTATAGTGGGCAGCAAGCAGATGGCTGTGTTTGACGATATGGAACCGGAACACAAGTTGAAGATATATGACCAGGGTGTAGTGGACAACCGCGATAAGCTTGCGTCTCCTTCCGGCACACTGGCTCTGAGGTCGGAGGGAGTGTTCCTGCCCAGAGTCGACCTGGCCGAACCTCTCTCGCTCGAGTGCCGTCATTTTCTAGAGTGTATCAAGAACAGATCTACTCCACTGTCTAATGGTAAACAGGGTTTGGAAGTGGTGCGAATCTTAGAGAAGATTGAGAAAGTTATGGAACACGAGCGCACCAAGCTCTGAGAAGGAGGGTTATTGATGAGCAACTTCATAGCCGAAACTGCAAGAGTAGGGAGGGATTGTTCTATGGGACAGAATGTGGTTATCTTAGACAATGTCCATATTGGCGACAATGTCTATATTGGACATAACGTTGTTATCCACGAAGACACGAAAGTAGGCAATGGCACTTTCATAGATGACGGTTCAATTCTCGGTAGAGTACCTAGGTCGGGAGCCCTAAGCAGAAAGAAAGCCACCAAAGATCTACCCCCATTGGAGGTAGGTAAGGACTGTGTGATAAGCGCACACGTCATTTTATATAGGGGCACGAAGATAGGTGATGAGGTAATGATTGGCGACTTTGTATCAATTAGAGAGCAAAACGTCGTAGGAGATAAAAGTATTATTGCTCGGTTGATTTCGATGGAACCACGGACGACAATTGGGAAACGTGTAAGGACTGCGGCTGTAACCCATCTTACAAGCGATATGATTATTGAAGATGATGCGTTTATCGGCTCGCATATTAGTACTACTAACGATAATAAGATGGGCAGAGGAACAGCAGGAGTATACAAAGGCCCACACATCAAACGAGGTGCTCGCATCGGTTCAAATGCAACACTTCTGCCAGGTGTTGTCATCGGGGAGGAGGCTGTGGTAGCTGCTGGAGCGGTGGTGACCCGTGATGTGCCTGCGAGAAAGATTGTGATGGGTGTGCCCGCTAAAGTGATACGTGATGTTCCCACGGATGAATTACTTCCACGAAGAGAGGATGTGTCGTGAACGTTCCTTTGGTTGACCTGAAAGCTCAATACAACTCGATAAAGGCTGAAATTGACGTTGCTATAAATAGGGTTCTCGAACATGGCCAGTTCATCCTAGGCCCCGAGGTCAATGCCTTCGAAGATGAGGTGGCTGCCTACTGCGGAACAAAATATGCTGTAGGTGTGGCTTCAGGCACTGATGCACTGCATCTTGCTCTGCTTGCCTCCGGAATCAAGCCCGGTGACGAGGTCATCACTACTCCCTTTACCTTCATTGCCACTGCTGAGTCCATAACCAAGTGTGGTGCTAAGCCGGTGTTTGTGGACATTGACATGAAAACCTACAATATAGACCCATCGCAAATCGAATACAAAATCAGTAAGAAAACCAGAGCGATACTACCGGTGCACCTTTACGGTCAGTCTGCTGCTATGGAACGTATCCTTGATATAGCCAGAAAGCATAACCTGAAAGTAATTGAGGACTGTGCTCAAGCTCTGGGCGCAGAATACAAAGGCAAGAAAGTTGGCTCGCTGGGCGATGCCGGATGTCTGAGCTTCTTTCCCTCCAAGAATCTGGGAGCATATGGCGATGGTGGCATGGTGGTAACCAACGATGCCCAGATTGCCGAGACGGTGAGAATCCTCAGGGTGCATGGGGCTAAGGCGACCTACCAGCACGTCATGCACGGCTTCAACAGCCGCCTCGATGCCCTGCAGGCTGCTATCTTGAGAGTGAAGCTGAAGCAGTTAGACAAGTGGAACGAGCTACGTCGTAGCAAAACAGCGCTCTATACCGAGTTGCTGAGCCGGATAGATGATGTCGAGCCTCCGTATTTCGAAAAGAATTGCAGGTCCTCCTGCAACTACTACACTATCCGCCTTAAGGATTCTCGCTTGAACCGCAACGAGTTGCGTAAGCATCTGGAATCCAAAGGCATTCAGACGGCAGTTTACTACCCCTTATCTCTTCATCTCCAGGAAGTTTACAAATATATGGATCATAAGCCTGGAGACTTCCCTCAAAGCGAGCGTGCACAGGAGCAGGTGCTTACCCTGCCTATGTACCCGGAACTAAACAAGGAGCAGATTGAGGAGGTAGCAGGCGAGATTAGGAAAGTAACTAGTCATTGGCGGAAATTATCGAAACGATGAGGCATTTCCAACCCCAGGACAGGACAACAAGATGTGTTCGGTGACGACAAAACAGCCGAGAGAATTGTGGAGATATTAGTCAAAAGGTTAGAATTAAGAAACTGGGAGGGATTTGTAATATGAAGACAATCATTCTCTGCGGTGGGCGGGGGATGCGTTTGCAGGAGGAAACTGAATTTCGTCCCAAGCCACTTATCCCAATTGGTGGACGGCCTATCCTTTGGCATATCATGAAAACTTATGCCCAATATGGCTTTCGGGAGTTCGTCCTCTGCCTTGGCTATCGGGGCGAAATGATTAAAGATTATTTCTTGAATTATGAAGCCATGAGCAGTGATTTCACTATCCGACTCGGACATCAATATTCCCTGAGTTATAATAATGTGCACAAGGAACAGGATTTTATAATTACGTTAGCTGAAACTGGATTAGAAACAATGACTGGTGGGCGAATAAAGCGCGTGGAGAAATACACAGACGGCGACACTTTTATGGTGACGTATGGTGACGGAGTAGCCGACATAGACATTCGAGCCCTTGTAGAATATCATCGTCAGCATGGTCGACTGGCTACGGTGACAGTAGTGCATCCTTTCTCGCGTTTTGGTATCCTTACACTGGATGATAACTCAGCAGTTCTCAGTTTTGCTGAGAAGCCTCAGATGGGGGAGTGGATCAGTGCTGGTTTTTTGGTATTTAACCGAAAGATATTTGATTATCTGAGAGGCGATGATTGTGTCTTGGAGCGTGAGCCTCTTGAGTGCCTAGCCCACGAAGGTGAACTAATGGCTTATAAGCATAATGGCTTCTTTTATGCTATGGATACATACCGCGATTATAAGTTTCTTAATGAATTGTGGGATAAGGGCCAAACTCCGTGGAAGAAATGGGAGTGAAGGTTTCGTTCTGGCAAGACCGTCCCGCCCTTGTGACAGGTGCTACTGGATTATTGGGTGGATGGTTAGTACGCCGCCTTTTTGAACTGGGCGCCGATATTATCTGCTTGGTGCGTGACTGGGTGCCACAAAGTGAGCTGGTTCATGCTCAACTTGTGGAACAAGTGAAAGTCGTTCGTGGTGACATCTGCGACAGAGCACTCTTGGAAAGGATTTTAGGGGAATACGAAATCGATACCGTTTTCCATCTGGCTGCCCAAACAATCGTCGGCATTGCCAACCGAAATCCCATTTCAACCTTTGAAACGAATATCCGTGGCACCTGGACACTGCTCGAGGCATGCCGTCGAAGTCCCAAAGTCCATAGTATTATAACCGCTTCGTCCGATAAAGCCTATGGAGATCAGGAGCAATTGCCATACAATGAGGATGCACCACTGCAGGGCCGCTATCCCTATGATGCAAGCAAGTCTTGTGCTGACCTGCTTGCCCAATCATACGCTACCACTTATAGACTCCCAGCAGCCATTACCCGCTGTGGGAACTTCTACGGTGGAGGCGATTTGAATTGGAACCGCGTTGTGCCAGGGACTATACGTTCAGTGTTGCGTGGTCAACAACCTATCATACGCTCTGATGGTCAGTATGTGCGGGACTATTTTTACATTGAGGACGCCGCTGCCGCCTATATTTTGCTAGCCGAGAAGCTGGCACAAAACACAAATTTACATGGTGAAGCATTTAACTTCTCCAATGAGACGCCAGTATCAGTGATAGAACTCGTCGAGCATATTTTGCAATTGATGGAATCTAACTTAAAGCCAATCATCCGCAATGAGGCTACCAACGAGATCCGCCGGCAGTATCTAAACGCTGCCAAGGCTCGCAGATTGCTTGATTGGCAGCCCATTTTCACATTGGATGAGGGTTTGAAGCGAACAATTCCCTGGTATGAGGAGTTTTTTGCTCGTGAGTAATACGGCTGATACGCTGAGGATGCAGATTATTGACCTGGTCCGAGAGTACTACAAAGCTGCTTTCCCAAAACACAGATTCAGGCCCGGGATAAGCTCTATTCCCTACGCCGGTCGGATCTTCGATGACGAAGAACTTGTCAGCTTGGTCGAATCAGCCCTGGACTTCTGGCTAACCGCCGGACGCTTTGCTGATCAGTTCGAGCGTGAATTTGCCCACTTCTTCGGTGTGGAACACTGCATCCTGGTGAACTCTGGTTCGTCAGCTAATTTGCTGGCGTTATCTTGCCTGACTTCACCCAAGCTTGGTGAACGGCGGCTGAGCCTTGGCGACGAGGTTATCACTGTTGCGTCAGCTTTTCCGACAACGGTTAACCCTATCATCCAGAATCGACTCGTTCCAGTGTTCGTAGATGTAACGATCCCCACTTACAATGTGGATGTGGCACAGCTTGAGAAAGCCTACTCTGAGCGAACCCGTGCTGTGATGCTGGCTCACACACTGGGAAATCCGTTTGACCTGGAGACCGTGACAGATTTCGTTCGGCGGCATGGCTTGTGGCTTATTGAAGATTGCTGCGATGCCGTTGGCGCAACCTATAATGGACAACACGTAGGCACTTTTGGTGATTTAGCTACTGTGAGTTTTTATCCAGCTCACCATATCACAATGGGTGAGGGAGGGGCAGTCCTTACCAACTCGCCTCTTCTTAACAAGTTGGTAGCGTCGTTCCGGGACTGGGGACGAGATTGCTGGTGTGAGCCAGGGAAAGACAACACTTGCGGGAAGCGTTTTGGCTGGCAATTAGGTGATCTCCCTTACGGCTATGACCATAAATATACTTATTCGCACATTGGTTATAACCTTAAGCTGACTGACATGCAGGCTGCAGTTGGTGTAGCTCAATTGAAGAAACTGCTGGCATTTATTGCGGCTCGGCGGCGTAATTTCCAGCTATTGTATGAAGGGTTGCGCAATCTGGAAGAGTTCTTCATCCTTCCTGAGGCAACGTCGGGGAGTGAACCAAGTTGGTTTGGCTTCCCCTTGGCGGTGCGACCTGAAGCACCTTTTACTCGGGATCAGGTGGTGCAATACTTGGAAAATCATAAAATTGCTACCCGGCTATTGTTTGGTGGCAATCTGCTGCGTCAGCCGGCTTATTGTGATGATAACGTTCAATACCGAGTGGTAGGTGATCTCAAAAATTCTGACTCTGTGATGAATCAAGTGTTCTGGGTTGGAGTATATCCTGGGCTTTCATCCACCATGTTGGAATACATTCTGGAATGCTTTCATAAGATGCCAGAGGAGTTAAAGTGCGTTGCCTTGTGACAGGCGCAACTGGTCATATTGGCTCTCATTTGGTTAGATATTTATTAGAACAGAGTGTTGAGGTTGCTGCCTTGGTGCGTCCAACAACAAGCAACCTCTGGAGAATCGAGGATATTCTTTATCGTTTACATATTATTAAGGGAGATATAGCTAACATTGACCACTCTAGCGTTGCGATTCAGGAATTTGCCCCTGAGATTGTAATTCACTTGGGCTGGCATGGGGTTAGTAGTGGCTATCGCAACGATCCTGCCCAGATTACTCAAAACTTGTATGGAAGCCTGAAACTATTAGAATTAGCCCGTGAGAGTGGTTGCCAAAAATGGATTGGATTAGGCTCACAAGCTGAGTATGGACCTTCAAATAGGGTACTCACTGAAGATTTGCCCACCCGTCCTGTAACTACTTATGGTGTGGCAAAGCTTTGCCTGGGGCTTCTCAGCCAAAAACTATGTGAGACCTATGGCATTGGTTTCACGTGGCTTCGGTTGACTGGAGCATATGGGCCCATGGATGACCAAGAACACATGATTCCAGAACTTATCTTGAGACTTCTGCGAGGCGAGAAGCCATCCTTGACATTAGGCGAGCAGCGCTGGGATTATCTCTATGTGGGGGATGTCGCCAGAGCGATATGGGGAGCTGCTTCACATCCAGCAGCCCAAGGCATCTTTAATCTAGGTTCAGGGGAAGCACATACTGTAAAGAGCATCGTTGAGAGGATTCGGGACTTGATTGACTCCAGCTTGCCGATTGGCTTTGGTGAGGTGCCTTATCGCCCTGACCAGATTATGCACTTGCAGGCAGACGTCTCACGACTGAAACAGGCAACCGGCTGGGCACCGCAAGTTAGCCTGGACGAGGGGCTGCGGCGAACGGTAGAATGGGTTAAGGAAAACCGGTGGCGATATGAATGATGATCTAGTGAAATTCAATAATTTAGCCATCAAAATTCGTGCTCATGCCTTGTGCATGACCCACAAAGCTAATGCCTCTCATATTGGCACCAGCCTTTCAATAGCTGACATCCTGGCGGTTCTTTACGAGAGCATCCTGCACGTAGATCCAAAGAGACCAACTTGGCCTGACCGTGACCGTTTCATTTTAAGCAAAGGGCACGGCTGTGCGGCTCTCTATGCTGTGCTTGCCGAGCGAGGCTTCTTCGCTAAAGAGTGGTTAGAGACTTATTGCCAGGATGGCTCTCATTTAGCGGGACATATTACAAGTCACGGTGTGCCGGGTGCAGAGGTATCTACTGGCTCATTAGGCCATGGACTTCCCATTGGCTGTGGGATGGCACTTGCAGGCAAACACGACAGTCAACCTCATAGGGTGTTCGTGCTCCTCAGCGATGGAGAGTGTGATGAAGGTTCAACTTGGGAGGCAGTGCTCTTTGCACCTCACCACCACTTAGACAACCTTACTGCCATCATAGATTACAACAAGATTCAGAGCTTTGGCACTGTAAAAGAAGTTCTCGACTTGGAGCCGCTCGCCGGGAAGTGGCGGGTTTTTGGCTGGGCGGTGCAGGAGATAGATGGACACGACTATACTCAAATCGAGAACGCTCTCAAAGGTATCCCTTTTGAACTCGGCAAGCCCAGTTGCATTATTGCACATACTACTAAGGGCAAAGGCGTATCCTTTATGGAGAATCAACTTGCCTGGCACTACAAATCGCCTAACGACGAACAATTACGCCAGGCACTGGCTGAATTGGGGGTGCCTGAGTGAGAACCACCTTCATTCACACATTAATAGACTGTGCCAGGGCTAATGAGCGCATCTGGCTTCTAGTGGGCGACCTTGGCTATTCCGTGGTTGAGCCTTTTAGAGAAGAATTTCCTGACCGTTTTATCAATGTTGGCGTGGCCGAGCAAAACATGACTGGCATTGCCACAGGGCTGGCGCTTTCGGGCAAGATTGTTTTCACCTACTCCATTGCCAACTTTCCCACACTACGCTGCCTGGAACAAATTCGTAATGATGTCTGTTACCATAGGGCGAATGTCAAGATTGTTGCCGTTGGCGGCGGGTTTGCTTATAGTGCTCAGGGAATGACACATCACGCTACTGAGGACCTAGCAATCATGCGTGCATTGCCTAATATGACAGTGGTGGCACCAGGGGACCCAGTAGAGACAGCGCTGGCGACACGAGCCATTATTGAATGGCCCGGCCCCTGCTACATGCGATTGGGCAAGGCACAGGAACCTGTTGTACATAAAACATCCCCCGATTTTCAAATTGGCAAAGCCATTGTAGTGCGAGATGGGAGCGATGTCACGCTAATTGCCACTGGTGGAATACTATTCAATACTGTGCAGGCGGCAGATGAACTAGCACAGCAGGGAATTCAAGCGAGGGTGCTAAGTATGCATACCCTTAAGCCGCTGGACACCGAGGCGGTACTGGCGGCAGCCCAGCAAACTAAAGCAATCATAACCGTGGAAGAACACAGCCTAATTGGCGGGCTGGGAAGCGCTGTGGCTGAAGTGCTTGCAGAATTAAGTAATTCACATACTACCTTCAGGCGAATAGGGATAAAGGATGAATTTTGCCAGCAAGTCGGTAGTCAGGAATACTTGCGGGGAATCTATGGCTTATCTGTCGATAGCATTGCTGATGCTATTAAGTCGCTTGTGGGAAGGGGAATAGCGCCCTAAATAAGCTTTAGGGGTTTCAAACCAACACATCCGGACTGAGAGAGAATGAAAGTAAACGAAATTGTCAGTTTGTGGGCAGGCAAAGAGCGCCGGGATCTCATCACCATTATGCTTGGCCAGGGCTTGCAGGCCGTTACCGGGCTCGTGGCGATTCGTCTACTAACCTCTTTATTACCTCCCGAAGAAGCAGGCCGATATTATATCCTGCTCAGCTTGTCAGCTTTCTTCGCCCTTCTGCTTATAAACCCTGTGGGAATGTACATCAATCGGAAAACACATGAGTGGCACCGAAGTGGGACAATACAAAAGAATCTACATCTTTTCTGGTTATACCTCCTTGGCGTTGCCTTGTTTGCCTTTTTTGTCCTTCTGTTGCTAAAAAGCACTGTAGGTCTCGGTATAGATATTACTTGGTTATGGCTGTTGGCCTTGGTAGCCGGAGGCCTATTATTTAATACAGCTAATGTTACCGTAACAACAATCTTAAATTTTCTGGGCAACCGCATCTGGTTTGTTATTTTTACCCTTTTAACCCTCTGGGTGGGTTTGGGGCTATCATTCTTTTTTACAAGCAAGATAAACGCCCAGGCTGAGTATTGGTTAGCAGGCGTGATTCTTGCGCAGTTTTTGATCTTCTTCCTATCTTACCGCTATCTGACAACGAGCTTAAACCGTTCAAGGAATGAACCCAGGCCTGGATTGCCAAGCATACCTAAATTTAGCACGATGTTGCCACCGCTTCACTTCGCCTGGCCCCTGGCAATCGTTGCCGGCCTAAGTTGGGTACAGTCACAGTCGTATCGATTTGTCCTTAGTCATTTTGGGGGACTTGAAGCACTTGGACTTTTTGCCGTCGGCTATGGCATTGCTGCTTCAATTACAGCAGTTTTTGAATCCATCTTTGACCAGTATTACCTCCCCATTTTCTATAAAGAGGTTTCAACCGCAGACTTAGAAGGCAGGAAGACTTCCTGGAATAGGTTTGCTGCTTATCTGTTTCCTGGTGCTCTTGTAATGACTGCGTTCATTATTGCGTGTACTCCTTATCTGATCAAGCTATTAGTAGCGCCACAATTTCATGAAGCTGGCCGGTTCATCCTCTGGGGGGGGCTCGCTGAGCTTTTCTGCCTGCTGGCACGCGGTTTCTCGATGATGGCTCATGCCGAGATGAAAACAACCTGGCTTATCCTCCCCAGTATAACCGGTGCCGCTGTTGCCTTGGGAGGAGTTCTTGCCTTAACACAATGGGACCCCCAGGTAGGGACAGGCATAGCCCTTACGATAGCAGGATTTGCAATGTTACTTTACCTTGGCATCAGGTTACATAAAGAGGTTGCTTTTAGCCTTCCCTGGCGGCGCATATTTATTTCGATTGCCCTTTCTGCCCCTTTATTGGTTGGCCTTCTTATAGGTATTAATCCACTTATTGGGCAGCCCACCTATGTTCAAGCAATCGTGGTACTAGTGATCGCTGGCAGCTATTTGGCAGCGGTACAATATTTGATGGCGACTCGCTGGCTTAATAGTGTTAAAATAAAGCAAAGAGGGTAGTTCAGGCGACAAGATGCTATATCATCAGCCATTGGTAAGCATCTGCATCCCGACTTACAATGCCGAAAAGACCATCATGCACACTATCGGAAGTATTCTTAATCAGACTTATCATAACTTAGAGATACTTGTTGTGGATAATGCCTCAACGGATAATACCCTGAGTCTATTACGGCAAGTTAATGACCCCAGAGTGGTCATCCACAGGAATGAAAGGAATATTGGTGCCGAAGCAAATTTTAGCAAATGCGTTCAATTGGCCACTGGCGAATATATTGCTATATTTCATGCTGATGATCTGTATCTACCAAATATGGTGGAAAAGCAGGTACAAGCTTTTCAGGACAATCCAGCCGTGGGTAGTGTGTTTACCATGGCCAGCCGCATCAATGATCGAGATGAAATAATCGGAGAGAGCATATTGCCAGCCGAACTAAGGGGCAAGAGAGTTCACCATTTCCCTGAGATATTTTTCGGTATCTTGGAGAACGGGAATTTCTTGGTGACTCCAAGCTGCATGGTCAGAGGCAAACTGTACAAGGACTTAGCACCTTTTGATGGAGACAGATTTGGAACATCGGCAGATTTAGACATGTGGTTGCGAATTTTAAAAAAAGGACCTATTGCTGTTTTGGATGAAAAATTGATGAGCTATCGGGTTAGCACTACGCATGGTAGCTATCAGTTCAGGTTCTTTCGCACCGAGGAGGCAGATTTTTTCAAGGTAATGGACTACCACCTGTCAGTCGAATCCGGAGTCTTAGATATTCCCCGCAGCATTCTGAATAAGTATGAATTCCAGCGAAGCCTGGATAAGATAATACGAGCCATAAGTCACCTGAATAAGGGAGAGTCAGCGGAGGCTAGAAGGTTGTTGAGAGAGTCTCTTTCCATGAGAGCGTTCCGAGGCGCTATGCAGAGCATTGGCCGGCCAAGGACTGTGGCTTTCTGGCTCTGCGGCATTCTGCTCCTAGGCTCAGGTCATTTTGGACCATACATCGCAAAGAGCCTCCGCTGGTTGATGCGCAGGTTGGATCGGAGGGTCATATGAATATCCTGGCTAAAGATGTAATGGTGTTTATTCACCCTTCATCAGAGTATTATTATGAGGACAGGATATGGGAAGGAGTTTGCATTTGTTACTATATGCATGGGAAAGGAGATTTATATAAAAATTTGTGGGGCAAGGATATCCACCCCCACAAGCTATGTTTGTCTTTGAGAAAACTTTAAAAGGAGGGTGTACTATAAAAATGAGGATTATAGAGGATGTTGTTAGATTCATAATCAATAAGTATAGTCGCTTTTACAAGGTTGATGATTTTAATTGGCGGAAATATCATATGGCATATAAACGTCAAGTAACGGATATTACCAATGAGTTTACGCTGGTATTATCTAAAGACGACTATCAAATAATCGAAGGAAAAATCCTATTGAACCCCATGCTGTTGCCATTGAATCCGAATCACCAATTACTCTATGAGACAATCTATCATTTGAATCCGAAGTCTATTTTAGAAGTCGGCGTGGGAGGTGGAGACCATATCCATAATTTACACCTTTTGCTTCCTGAAGCAGAATTTTACGGTGTGGATATATCCCAGAACCAGATTGATTTTCTTCTTTCCCGGCATCCTGACCTTAAGAATATTTGCAAATTGGCAGTTGCAGATGTTACCAAGAAGGATATATTGAATACTTTTGGAAAAGTTGATTTAGTTTATACGCAGGCTGTACTGATGCATATCAGGCGAGGAAATAGACATATTCAGGCTCTAAAAAATATGTTAAATATATCGAATTATATCGTTCTGATGGAAAATTGGACAGGTCACAACTTCTTTGACGACATAACTAAAATATCCCAGGAATGTGACTTTCCCTGGCCTGAAGAGAATATTTATAAAAATGATAGCGGAGAGCAAATACTGATGATTCTCTCGAGGAAGGAACTGAAAGAATTTAGCCCCTTGGGAAATAACTGGGAGCTTCTAAAATATTTCCAGAAAAAGGGAGATGCTGTTCTGAGAAAATAGGAGATTTGTATGAATCTGTCGCCGAAGGAGGTAATGGTATTTATTGATCCTTCGTACTCGGTATTCTACGATAATGAGATGTTTAACCCAACATCTAGGTGGAACCGAGATGGACAATTTGCCCCGTTCATCTTTCTGAGGGAAAAACTCGCTAAGCAAGGAATCTCCGTTAATACGGCTGACTATTTGCTCGACCATAGGATGTCGGGAAGACTGAACGTCTATGTCTCACTAGGAATAATAGACAATTACGGGAAGTTGGCAGGACAGAAAAACGTGCGCTTACAGTCGTTTTACATCTTGGAACCACCAGTTGTCGCCCCACATCTTTATCGTGAAATAGGTGGTCTAACGAGGTGCTTTGACAGGGTTTATGTCCACAATACACAAGGGGTGGGATACGAAAGACATTTTAGCCATCAATCGAATTTGCGGAAATTCTTCTGGCCACAGGTTGAAAATGGGGTCATAGAGCCTCTCTGGAATAATAAAGGCAGAGGCTTTCTCACCATGATCAGCTCAAACAAAACAGCATCCCCTTATTTGCAAGTGAGCAGGGGGCAAAATCCTATCGGTTTTAAGATTTCCCTCAACAAAAATTCTGGGTTAAAAGACAGTGAGCTTTATTCTGAGAGAATACGGGCATTGGTCACACTTCAAGGTCTCGGAACAGTTAATCTTTATGGCTACGGTTGGGATATATCTTTATATCAAATTTTGCGTAAAATGCCTTATAGTCAGAGCTTCCCATATATGTATTGGAAGAACAGGAAGGCATTAAGAGCGATTTACAAGGGTGCAGTGAAATCGAAATACGAGACATTGAGCCGGTATAAATTCTCCCTTTGCTTTGAAAATATGGCAATGCCTGGCTTCATAACGGAAAAGATATTTGATTGTTTTTTTGTTGGCACCATTCCAATTTATCTGGGTGCCCCTGATGTTGAGAATTACATGCCGAAGAGTTGCTTCATAGATATGCGTGATTTTGATAACTACGCCGAGCTGCATTCCTATCTCTCGAATTTATCCGACGAGGATATTTCCTCGTTTAGAATGGCTGTTAGGGAGTATCTATCCTCTGCGGAGTATCAGCCTTTTACTAGGGAGAGATTCGTGGAGCAGTTTGAGGTGGACTTGATGGAGACGCTTAAGCGAAATGGCGTTAATCTGCTGGGTCTTAGAGTGCCAGATAATAGCACCAAGGAACGTTCGGAGGTTGAATAATGGCTAAAATTGCACCTATCACTGGAATAACAGGCCAGGATGGTTCATATCTTGCAGAATTTTTGCTTTCCAAGGGATATGAGGTGCATGGGCTTATCTGCAGAGCGAGCACATTCAACACCTCTAGAATAGACCATATCCTTGTCGATCCTCATGAGCCAGGAGCAAGGTTTTTTCTTTATCATGGGGACCTGGCGGACGGAAGTCAGCTAACCAATGTCATCGATAGCATTCACCCAGATGAGATCTATCATCTGAGAGCTCAGAGCCACGTGCGTGTTAGCTTTGATACGCCAGAATACAACAGGGACATTACTGCTCTTGGCACTACTAGAATTCTAGAAGCCATTGGAAAAAGTGGAATCGAGTGCAAGTTCTACCAGGCTTCCAGTAGTGAGATGTTTGGCAGTGCGTCGCCACCTCAGAATGAAAATACACCTTTCTGCCCCAGAAGCCCCAATGCTTGCGCCAAGGTTTATGCCTACTGGATGACCATGAACTATCGCGAGGGATACGGCCTTTTCGCTTGCAATGGCATTCTGTTTAACCATGAATCTCCTCGGCGGGGCGAGGCTATTGTCACACGGAAGGTAACTCGTGCCATTGCTCATATCCTTGCTGGGAAGCAAAAATACCTTTATCTTGGTAATTTGAAGGCAAAAAGGGATTGGGGCTATGCTCCTGAATATGTCGAAGCGATGTGGCTAATGCTTCAGCAAGAAAAGCCCGAGGGCTTTGTTATCGGAACAGGCGAGACCCACAGTGTGCAGGAATTCGTTCAGGAAGCTTTCGCCTATGCGGGACTTGATTGGCAGCGGTATGTCGAGATAGACCCTTGCTACTTCAGACCGACAGAGACAGAAGTGCTTATAGCAGATGCAGCGAAAGCAAGGCATAGGCTTGGCTGGGAGCCGAAGGTGACCTTCAAAGAGCTTGTTAGAATAATGGTAGATGCGGATATGAAAGCTTTAGGGCTGACAAGTCTAGGGGTGGGGAAGGCTGCACCCGCAAGGCACGGGCTAAATACGATTGATAGAGCCTTAATTAATCCCACAGGCGGAGTGGAAAGTTGAGCTGGCTTGCCGCAAAACGACTTCTTGTAACCGGAGGCGCGGGCTTCCTTGGGAGATATGTAGTAAAAAAGGCACATGAGAAGGGAGGCAGAGAGATTTTCGTCCCTCGAAGCAAAGACTACAATCTCGTGGAAATGGAAGCTGTAAAAAGACTGTACAGAAATACCAAGCCTGATGTCGTTATTCATCTCGCTGCGGTAGTAGGTGGCATTGGCGCCAACAGGGAAAACCCCGGGAAATTCTTCTATGATAACCTGATGATGGGTGCGCAGATGATGGAGCAGGGAAGGCTCTTTGGCATTGAGAAATTTGTCGCCATTGGAACTGTTTGCGCTTACCCAAAATTCACACGAGTGCCATTCAAGGAAGAAGACTTGTGGAATGGATACCCAGAGGAGACGAATGCTCCCTACGGCTTAGCCAAGAAGATGCTTCTGGTGCAAGCTCAAGCTTACAGACAGCAATATGGTTTCAAAGCAATTTACCTTCTCCCTGTGAATCTTTATGGTCCTGAGGATAATCTTGACCCAGAATCCTCTCATGTTATTCCTGCCCTGATTAAGAAATGTGTTGATGCTGTGGAAAGCGGAGAGGATAGAATAGTAGTCTGGGGCACCGGACAAGCATCAAGGGAATTCTTGTATGTAGAAGATGCCGCTGAAGCAATAGTCCTCGCGACCGAGAAATATGATAAGCCAGAGCCCCTAAATATTGGTGCCGGGTTTGAAATAAAGATTAAAGATTTAGTAAGTTTGATAGCAGAGCTAACAGGTTTTCGAGGTGAGATAGTGTGGGACAGCACAAAGCCAGATGGGCAACCAAGAAGACGCCTGGATGTATCGAGGGCTGAGAAGGAAGTTGGATTCAAGGCAAAGACGGATTTTAGAGAGGGACTTAGAAAAACCATTGAGTGGTACAAAGCTCAGAAATCCTTTAGAGGGTAGCTATGAAAAAACTCCACATCGGCTGTGGAAATAGGTATATCCCTGGTTTTGTCCATATTGATGTAAGGAAACTGCCTCATGTGGATTATGTGACTTCAGCGGATAAGCTAGATATGTTCGATGACAACTCGGTGGACCTGATTTACAGTTGTCATGTTCTTGAGCATTTCGGAAGGCAACAAATAGAGCATGTTTTGAAGGAGTGGCATCGCGTGTTAAAAGTTGGTGGTATTCTTCGGCTTGCTGTCCCCGATTTTGAAAAATTGGCTGAAGTTTATCTGAAAACGAAAGATTTAAAATTGATTATGGGCCCGTTAGTCGGCAGGCAGGACTATCCCGAAAATACACATTATGTGGTATTTGATTATCCCTATTTATCAGAAGTTTTGCAAAAAGCGGGGTTTAAAGATATTCACAGATACGACTGGCGGCAGACCATTCATAAAGACTACGATGATTATTCTCAGGCTTATATTCCTCACATGGACAAAGAGCGTGGTATTCTAATAAGCCTTAATGTGGAGGCAACGAAGTAAGTAAGACCATGCCTGGAATGAAGTCCTGTGCAGAAATCCATTTAGCCATGCGTTGCTGTTTACTAGGCAGAAAGGCGGAAGATCGCTATATTAGTCCCGTTGTCTCACAAGGTGGCTTGCGGGAACCTGGATTGCCACCCACGTCAGTTGCAACATGCTATCTCCTCTAGCCTAGTCTCTCTGCCTCAGGTTTTCCAGTATTCTTCTATACCCCTCCACTGCTGCCTCGTGGGTGAACTCCCTCTCCACCAGAGCCCGGGCATTGCGGGCGATTTGCTCCAGGTTGGGGCCATTCACGGCCCTGACGATATTTTCGGCAATCAAGCCTCGGACAGGGTTATCCAATAGGAGCTTTGGCAGTAAGTCGCTGTATGGCTTCCACCAGTGAAGCAACACTAAGCTCATCAACCACGATGCCTTGTGGATATTCCTCCAGCACCTCTCTCAACCCCTTACACCAAAGCCTATTATTGGCTTATTAGACTGCATTGCTTCCTCAGCTACAAGAGGACCCTCTTCTGGCACTACGCTCTGAATCACCACTATACCGGCGATTGTGACAGCTCCGCCAGTCGCTCATCATTCTGCCACCCTAAAAACAGGATGTCAGGATTATGTTTTGCCTCTTCCTCCACTTTGTGTCTAAGGATACCATCCCCGGCAATTCTAAACGCATTTGAACCGAGAATTTCACTTGTTGAGAAAAAGACTAACCGCTCGCAACGTGAATTACGCAAAACTATCTTCAACAGATTGGATGTTCCAATATAATTGACATCTAACGTGTACAACGCATTTTGAATAACCTCCCGAACACCTAGCAAGGCAGCTGTATGTGCCGCTATTTGAGCATCTTGGGCGACTTCTGCAAATGCCTGGGAATCTAGAATGTCTGCCTTGATCAAAGTGACATTTTTCTTGTTCTTTAAGTCTGAGAATGCGAACGCATTGTGATCAAAGTCAATGTCTAGAAGACAACATCATTGTCTTTAGCCAATCTCTCAGCCAGTGACGTGCCTATGAATCCACCTCCTCCAGTTATGAGAATTCTCTTATTCCTGACCATTTCGCTCCATGCCCTCCCGGGGTAAATTTGCCTTCGAATTCACTCATTCTTGTCGTTTACCAAATCCGATGAACCCAGCCCCCCAGTTATTAGAATCTTCACTTTTCACCCCCATCTATAAGTTGTTGGTAAAGCTTTTCCACCTTAAGCATCTCCTCTTCATAATCTGCCCTGTTTTCTACTACCTCTCTCGCAAGCCTTCCGAACTTCACTCTTGTATCTTCATTTTCAAGCAGATAAATGACCTTAGCTGCTATAGCTTCAGGGGTTTTCACCGGAACTATGAAACCATCCTCTCCATCCGTTATCCATTTTTTAATGTCCGCACAATCGGTGATCACAACAGGCAATTCGGATGCCATTGCCTCTAAGGTGCTAACAGCGATGCCATTGTCTGAGAGTGATGTGGATACATAGACGTCGGCTGAGGCGAGATATTTAGGTAGCTCATCGTGCGCTATCTGTCCCACAAACCTAACTGTGCTTGAAATTCCTAGACCCCTGGCCAAGTTTTCCAGGTAATCCCTCTGCTCGCCCTCACCAGCGATAATCAGCTTCGTCTTAGGAGCTTGTTCGATAACTAGAGGCATAGCTTTGACCAGTGACTCTACATCATAGAGTGGCTCCAACATTCTAACAGATATTATGATGGGCGACTCAAATAATCCTAGTTCGTCCCTAAGTTCTTGCTCTCTCCTTTTCGGATTGAATTTCTGTGTATCCACGCCGTGGTAAATAAGCCTAATTTTCTCCGCGTTTGTGCCTAGTTTTATCATTTCCTCCTTCGTATTCTCTCCACCGCAAGTTATAACGTCCGCTTTCCTCAGGCTATACGTAGTGAGAAATCGATGGATCCTACTTTGTTTTGGGGCAATCAATACATCACTGCCCCAGGCACTAACAACCAGCGGGTGGAAGCCGGAAATAGCCCCCAGATACCCATAAGTCGTTACGTAATGCGAATGCAGAATATCCGGCTTTATTCTGTTCACCATCCTGCAGACCTGGAATGTCCAGAGACTACCGCTAAAGTATCGCGAAACCTTCCACACCCTAGGAAGCAAAACAACCAGTGGGTGAATCTGCACCCGAGTGTCAAATCCATCGTAGTTTGCAGGGAACAAATACGAGATCAAGTGGACTTCGTGCCCCTTCCTGGCGAAGTAGTTTATCCACCTTTGAGTATGTATGCTCGTACCACCAGCTATGTAGCAAATCTTCATCTGCCTAGCATTTACTGACTATCGCCGAATATAGTGAGAGCAGGCGTTTCTCCATAACCTGCCAACTGTATTCCCGTTCGTACACTTTCCTCCCATTAGCTCCTAGCAGCTCGCACAATTTGGGATTCTGTTTGAGCTTCGCTATGGCTTGTTTTATCTCCTCAACACTCTGGCAGTCAATCGCCAGACCGCAGTTCTCCTTATCCACCAGCTCTGCCATGGCACTGCCTTTGCTTACGAGGATGGGTTTACCACACATCATAGCTTCAAACAATTTCGTAGGGTAAGCCCATCTGTGTACGTAGACACTCGGATCGTACAGCGCAACCAGAAGGTTAGCTTCAGCAGTTTTAGCCAGGACTTGACTGTAGCTGATCTTGCCCAAAAACTGCACTTTATCCTTTGCTTCACTGGCCCAGGCGGTGATTTGGTCGACTTCGTCGCCATACCCGGCTACAACCATCCTGACTTTATCCATGCTTTTGATGGCTTGGAAAACCTTATCCAGATTTGACTTACGGCTCCTGAAAAGCGCGCCGGCATAGAATATGGTAAATATATCCTTGTCCTTCGCAGCAACTTGCGGTTCGCCACAAAGGTCAGGGGGGGAGTTGAGAATTATAACTACATTCTTGTTTGGGATTCCGTGTAGCTCCTTCACTACCCCTTCGCTGGCTAGCACTACGCCGTCAGCACAACGGATAAAGAGCTTATCAACAAAGACACATATTGAAGCAAACCACCCGGGAAGTTTCACCAATTTGTAATAAATATCAGCTATTTCGTAAATAACCTTCTTCCTCTTTATTTTGGCAGCAACCACTGCGGGCATAATGGTATCGAAATCCATAGCCTGGACCACGTCCCACTTGTGCCGTATCAGCCACAGTAATTCAAACATCCACCAGATAGGCAGGAAAGCGAGAACCTTAGGGCCAAAAGGTGCTCTGAATCTAAACCTGTGCGCTTCGTAGTGTTCTTGGCGCGATACCTTGGAGTATTTGCATTCTCTGTCCCAACCTAACAGAATGACATTGTGACCATGAGAAGACAAAACCTGCGCAGCCTTGGGGCCTCTGGGGCTGACTGTTTCCAAGGCAGCTCTTACTATCACAACCCTCATCTATGTTGATGCCCTTCCAATCCTTGTAAGAGGTTGATGAGCTGTTTAGCCCTGTGTTGAGCAGTATGCTCCTTAAGGACTTTGCTTCGAGCTGCCTCCCCAGTCCTTCGCCGTAATTCGGCTGATGATAAGAGCATTTTGTATGTTTCTATGGCTTCCTCGGCATTATGTACCATAAACATCTCTTTCCCGACTTCAAACCACTCTTCAAGGCCATTATACGGGTCAGAAACCACACAGCAGCCTAACGAGGCTAGTTCGAAAGGACGGGCACTGGATGTGCCATACATCTGAGCGTCGATTTCCTTGGTTATGTTGAGATTTATCTTGCTCCGGCAGCAATAACCTCTCCAGGCGCTGATAGTGAGTGTGCCACAGGTCTTGGCTCGGCCCAGTCCTACTTCATGCTCCCTGCCACCTACCAGAAAATGTACATCGGGAAGGGCTTCAGATGGCTGGGTAATCATAAAATCCATGCGTCTCTCTTTTGTTTTTCCCCGATGACCATAATAGAAAATGTCTATATCCTGCTCAACTTGAATCGGAGAGTATAGCTCTGGGTCTACGCCATAATAAAGAACGTCAACATTTCTGGCTCCCATCTCCTTTAGTATAGGAATAGCGCCCTTGGAACTGCTGAGGAAGATATCGTATTCAGCAAGGTCGGCGCCGGGATATTGGCTAAACTTGAAGCTCTCGGTGTCAGCATAGTCAGGCAAACTTGTGGGCAGGTCGCCATCATAATAAATAATGGGCAACTCGGCTCTTGTTTTAATCTTTGTGGGTATGCCTGTCATATGATTTAAAGGTGCGTTGAAAAATAGGACAGCATCCACATCTCCTTCCTGGTCCAGCACTTTAAGTAGATGCCTTTCCCATTTCGGCCGAATATATTTCTTGACCAAAGCTGAACTCAGATTAGAAAAATGTCCCTGGCTACCAACCGCCCTCACCCTTGTCCGGTCAAGGAAAGAATTGAATAAAATACTCTCGCGGGCACAGGGATTAGGATAAGTTCGCCACCACAGCGAGTTTACAGGATAGCCAAGATAGGGAATAACAATTAGCTCATTGCCCATTTCGTGCAGAGCCTTGAATAGCTGCCACCAAAATGGCGTGGCTCCCATACCGTATTTCAGGTCAATAGTGCTGCAAACTATAAGTAGTTTCAAGTTCGTTTCAACCCTTACAAGAGAGTTACTGTAGGTCTCACACTAATAAGTTCAGCCTCGTGCGCTCAAGAAGAAAGCTTTTATCTCACTACATACTCTTTCGACATCGTCATTTGTGAGGAAAGATGAAGACGGCAGCCATAAACCTCTTTGAGATATTGACGCCGAGACCTTGAAATCACCCCTAACATGAGAATACGGAGGCTGTGTATGGATTGCCGGATAGAAAGGCCGAGTGCCTATTTCTTTGCTTTCTAAGAACTTGGCCAGATTATCTCTAACTCCATCTCCATTAACAAGGATGTCAATGAACCAGGGTGCGCAATCCTGCAAATCCGTAGCTATGAATTCCACCTCTCTTACATCCTGCAGCAAGTCATGGTAAAGCTTGTATATTTCCTTCTTTCTTTTCACTCTCCAATCGAGCTTTTTCATTTGCTCAACCCCGATGACTGCCTGAAGGTCGGTAAATTTGGAGTTGAATCCCATAATCTCATGGTAATCCACTCCGGCTTTGGGTCGTCCGAAATCCTTTATCATAGCCATTCGGCGGTAAAGTTCCTCATCGTCGGTAACCAAGGCGCCGCCTTGGCCAGTAGTTATGATTTTAGGGAAACTGAAGGAGAAACTGCCGACCATGCCAAAGGTTCCCAGGTGTTTTCCTCGGAACCGGGAACCCAGGGACTGGGCGGTATCTTCGATCAGAAACAAATTGTGTTTGCGCGCGAGGGCTGCGACCTTATGCATATCAGGGCAACGCCCATTGATGCTCACAAACATCATCGCCTTGGTTCTGCGATTAATTGCCTCCTCAGCCAACTCCAAGTCTAGGCACAGATTTGAGGGATCAATATCTACAAGGACAGGCTTGGCACCGGCTAAGACAACAGCGTTAGCTGAAGCTATCATCGTGTAGTCAGGAACAATAACCTCGTCTTTGTTCTTGATCCCGAGGGCCATAAGTGCAATGAGCAAAGTGATCGTGCCATTATTCACCACTGATGCATATTTGCTGCCGACATAGTCGGCTATCATTTGCTCAAATTCTCTCGTTTTCTTGAATTCGGTCAGCCAGCCACCGGCATCCAAATATTCCGCTACTGCCCTTTTTTCCTCCTCACCTATCCAGGGCTCAATCTGGTTAATCCTTTTCATGGCTTCTCCGCGCCTCTACATTAAAGCTTATCAGTAACACCTTTTCATTGTCCATATGAGGAATGTATGCCTGAGAGAAATCATCGTAGTCCTTGCCGATAAATCCGGGAATATATCTTTTCCCACAGCCCAGATGTAGTTTGTCCCGCCCTTAGGCCTAGATTTTTTCCCGGTCTTTTTCCGCTCCAACATAGGGGCCGTTCTTGACCTCTAATACCCTCGTATTATCCTCTAGTATTTGATAGCCGTGTCCACCATGAAGAAGAATCATAGTGTCGCCCCTGCCAAGTTCGATTGTTCTCAGAAACTTCTTTTCCTGGGAGTAGACATCGGCTCTGACACGGCCTTCCTTAACAAAAATCACCTCTTGAGTATGTAGAACTTCTCGGGGTGCCACCAGGTGGATATGAGGCGGCAATTTCTGACCCTTGTTGTATCCCCAAATCCCCATCTGCTGATAATCTTCATTCGAGGATACAAAGTTTAGCCCTTCTTCCCAGTCAGCGCCTCTGATTACAATTGCCAGGGTCGTATTGCCATCAACTATTTTCTCAGTTTTCACTATTGTGCCTTACTTGATATTATTCATATACCATTCCACAGTTTGCTCAATCCCGTTTCTTAAGCTCGTGGGGGGCACCCAATTGAATAGTGCTTTTAACTTGCTGTTATCCATCGTCTTATGTGGGGCTCCGTCAGGCTTTGACATGTCTAGGACTATTTTTCCCTTGTATCCCACTATATCTCTTATTAACTCTGCAAGTTCAAGAATAGAAATACCTTTGCCCACTCCCACATTAATCGGGTCTAAAATCAATCCCGTTTCCAGAGCCTTTACTAGAATTTCAGCCCCATCATCCACAAATAGCCACTCCCTCACCGGTTTACCGCTACCCCAAACAGTAACATGGGGAAGATTTTTTCTTTTCGCCTCCACGAACTTCATTATCAGTGCGCCAAGAGCATGAGAGCGCTTCTCCTCGAAATGGTCACCAGGGCCATACATGTTTGGCAGGATAAGATTGACAGTCTCAAAACCATATTGTTTATAATACGCCCAACTCTGCACCCAACTGGCTTTCCTCACAAATCCGTAGACCAGTACGGATTCATCAAGTTGTCCATCCCACCATTCCTCTTCTTTGAAATCCGTTGTCAGGTGACCGGGATAAGAACAGTTGGAAATAGGATTGATGAATCTCTTTACACCAGTTAATCTCGCGCTCTCCATCAAATTTGTTGACATCAAGATATTGTTGTAGAAGATCTCGCCAGGTCGCTCGTACCCGAATTGGATTCCTCCTACGAAGGCTGCGCAGTTGATGAAGGCATCGAATCTTTCTTGCTCAAACAACTCCCGCGTTTGTCTAACATCACGAAAGTCATAGCCATTTCTCAAAGAAAGGGAAACACAACCTATGCCTTTTTCTTCCAGCTTTTTGACAACCCTTTTGCCCAGGAATCCATTACCGCCAGGAACAAATACCTTGCTGAACGGCATATCAATCACGCCCCCACCATCTGTCGGGGAATTTCTGCTTTAGTATTCTGTCTCCTTCACCGATAGGTTGTAAGCCCACAGCGCGCATATCTGCATCCACCATAATCTTGACAAGTTCCTTGAACCTAATCTTCGGGTTCCATCCCAGGACTTTTCTAGCTTTAGCCGAGTCAGCAATTAACTCATCAACCTCCGTCAGCCTGAAGTATTTGGGGTCTATCTTGACATATTTTTGCCAATCAAGCCCCACATAAGAAAAAGCTTCCTCAATAAGTTCTTTCACAGTGTGGGATTCCCCCGTGCCCATGACAAGGTCCTCGGGCTGTGGAGTCTGAAGCATCTTCCATATGAATTCGACGTATTCTGGAGCGTAACCCCAGTCTCTTATTGCTTCCAAATTGCCCATGTATATATGATCCTGCTTTTTGGTGAGGATGTGAGCGATGCCTCTACTGACCTTCCTAGTCACGAAACTCTCGCCTCGCCTAGGAGATTCATGATTGAATAGTATCCCGTTGCAAGCAAACAGGTTGTATGCCTCTCTGTAATTCCTGACTATCCAATGTGCATATAGCTTCGCGACAGCATAGGGACTTCTTGGGTAGAATAACGTAGTCTCATTTTGAGGAGCCTTAGCTTGGCCAAACAGTTCTGACGTTGATGCTTGGTAAAACTTCGTTCTTAACCCGATTTCCTTAATCCCATCCAGTATTCTCAAAACACCGACACCATCCACTTCAGCGGTATATTCCGGGACCTCGAAGGAGACTTGAACATGACTCTGGGCAGCTAAGTTGTAGATCTCATCAGGCTGTATTTGCTCCAGCAACCTATTCAGATTTGATGAGTCTATCATGTCTCCATAACGTAGAAAAATCCCGATATCCTTCTCACGTTGACCATCGAAGAGCAAATGGTCAAGACGAACGGTATTGAAAGTGCTGGCCCTTCTAAGGATTCCGTAGACTTCGTATCCTCTAGCTAATAAGAACTCCGCTAAGTATGAGCCATCTTGGCCCGTTATTCCACTAATCAAGGCTTTACGTTTCACTTTGTACTCCTCAGATACCTATTTACGCAACATTAACCCAGTCGTAGAGCTACTCTCATCGATGATTTAATCAAGAGCAGTTTTTCCTTCTAATTCGCAAATCCCGCTTTGAGGCATTGATTGACATAGTTGTAGGCGAGCTAACTGAACCTTATTCGTATATTCATATTGCGCCATTACGTCTAACATCAATCTTAACATTGCCTCTTTTGGTTATGCAATATAGCGCAGGGCGGGCAGTTTGACAAACCATCGTTCTTGTTCGTTACTGTCAGCTGCTAGTTGATGGAAATCCCAGATAACCATCAAGCTAGCATCCCATTACAAAACTAAGTTGCTTCGGCGAGTTACCTTGCTTGTGCTCAGAACAAACCCCGCAATCCCGGAGATTGCCACGCCCTTCTTGCGAAGGGCTCGCAATGACTGAAAGGGAAGAGGTGCGATGACAAAGAGGAATGCAATGCCACGTTTATTTTCGCTTTGACACTAGAGCTAACAGTGTCCTAAATGATGTTACTGGTTCTGGCGGGCTGATTTATGCCTTGATTATTTTCGACTGCCTAAGGCGTTCAGAATTATGCCAGTGAAGATGCTCAACATACCAGCGATAATGAACAAAGTGGTCAGTATAGTGCTGCCCATAGCTACCTCGCCTGTTGCGGTAGCTATATGAAGCACCCTGAAGCCGATGATGAGACCAACCGCTAGCAAAATGCCACCTGCCAGTCCGAAGAAGAACAGTGGTCTCCTCTGTGAAATCATGACTATTATCCGGCTGAGAACGTCTACGCCATGTCTTATCGGGTTGAGGGTCGAGCCATCCATGGTGTATATGTTTGATATGGGCACCTCGGTCATCTTGAGGTTTTTAGCGGCGGCGCGGGTTACCGTTTCTGCCGATATGGCCATCCCGCTTTCCTTTAGCTCTAGTTCTGATATAGCCTTCTTGGAAAAGGCTCTGAAGCCGCATTCAGAATCAGAAATATTGGTTTTTGAAGCGAGACGTGTTGAGCGTAAAATGACTTCTTTCCCGATGCGCCGGAAACGGGGCGTCTTCTCTTTCTGGGCTTCTCGGGAGCCGATGACAAGGTCAAAACCCTCCAAAACGGGTTTGATGAGAATGGGAATCTCATTGGGATTGTGTTGGGCATCAGCATCGAGGAGGACGAGGACATCCGGGTTTCTCTTTCTGGCTTCTGCCAGTATGCTCTGAATGGCTGCTCCATAACCTTTGTTTTCGCTGTGTCGGATTACAGTGGCGCCGGCAAGCTCAGAAACCTCGGCAGTGTTATCTGTGCTGCCATCGTCAACGACAATGACCTCGTCTACATATTGTCTTGCCTGGAGGACTATGCTTCCGACATATCTTGCTTCATTATAGGCAGGTATACCAGCTAGGACACCCACTTTAGTTTGTTGAGTTGCTTGAGTCATTTTACACAAACCAACTTCGTAAGCTCTGCGAACTCCGTAAACTCTCTGAGGCTACTTCACAGTCACCGATTTTGCCAGATTGCGGGGTTTGTCGGGGTCGCATCCTCGATTGACAGCTAGATAATAAGCCAGGAGCTGAAGGGGAACTACGGCGACCATAGGATAGAGTAACTCATCAACTTCGGGAATCTTGACCCAGGAATCATAAATGTCGCTTTCCTTGTCGGAGACACCGATAATATATGCGCCGCGTGATTTAGTCTCCATGGCATTGCTCAGGGTTTCGGAAAAGGTATAGTCGGCGGGGCAAATCACCACTACTGGTGTGCCAGGCTCGATGAGGGCTAAGGTGCCATGCTTGAGTTCCCCGGCAGGCATACCTTCAGCATGGATATAGGAAATCTCCTTAAGCTTCAAGGCGCCTTCAGAGGCGATAGCAAAGTTAATTCCTCTGGCTATGTAGTAGAAATCGTTCTTATCTTTCAGCTTCTGGCTGAGCTTGATAAGCTCGCTTTTGTTCCAGTCCAGAACCTTGGTTATCTTGTTGCTCAGGTCGGTAAGCTTAGCTGCCGCTTCATCAAAGGAGTTAACCATGGAGAAGGACAACAGGTAGAATATGGCTAGTTGGGACAGGAAGGATTTAGTAGCGGCTACGGCTATCTCAGAACCACAATTCAGGTAAATGACGTGGTGGCTCAGGTCAGCCAGTATGGAGTTTGGCCGGTTGATTATCGAGATAACTTGAGCTCCACTGTCTTTGGCAGCCCTTACTCCTTCGAGTATATCAGCAGTCTCGCCACTTTGAGAAACAGCAATAACAACGGTGCCTTTGTCCACGGAGTCGGCAAAATAACCGAACTCAGAGGCCATCACTACGTCGCAAAATTTCTTGCCTACCTTGGAAAAGAGGTATCTGCCGACCAGGGCAGCATGGCGGGAGGTGCCACAGGCAGTTATAATCACCTGCCTTGCCCTCAGAATGTCCAGAGCAATGTTGGTGAATCTCTTCTCGTCCTGATGGACTATTTGGCTAAGCACCTGAGCCTGCTCCATTATCTCCTTGAGCATGAAATACTGATAGCCTCCTTTATGGCTCTCAGCCCAACTATGGTCGAGTTTCTTGGCTTGCTTAACCAGCTTGTTTCCTTGGGCATCGAAGAATTCGATTCCTTTTTGTGTCAGCATCACCACCTCGTTATCCTCCAGACCCATCACCTGATTGGTATATTGCGAGAAAGCCAGGGCGTCGCTACTAATATAGTAATCAGAGGCGTCGATGCCCACAATCAAGGGATTATTCCTCCTTGTGCCTACAACCTTGCCGGGGTCATCAAGGGATATGACCAGAAAGGCATAGGAGCCCGCTAGCTTTGGAGCTACATTTAACACAGCCTGTTCCAGGGAACATCCGTTTTTGAGCTCATCTTCGAGGAGGTGAGGGATGACTTCGGTATCGGTTTCTGAAGTAAACTTGTGTCCTATTTTGGTAAGTTTTTGGCGGAGCTCCTGATTATTCTCAACGATGCCATTGTGAACTACAGCCACTCTGCCACCACAATCGGAATGAGGGTGAGCATTGAGTTGGGTGACGCCGCCATGGGTTGCCCAGCGGGTATGCCCGATGGCAATGATGCCAGGAAGGCTTGCCAGGTTGTGTTTCTGGACGACTTCGTCAACCTTGCCGGCGTCCTTCTTTATTAATAGCCGGCCATTGGATAAAGAAGCTACGCCTGCTGAATCATAGCCCCGATATTCCAGACGCCTTAATGCCTCGATGACGATTGGGACCGCTGGCTTCTGACCACAATAGCCAATGATACCGCACATTTTTAATTATCCCTACAATTAATTATATCGCGATTTGGATTATATTCAACTTTTATGTCTGGTTTTCTAGCTTTCTTAACAGTTCTCTTCTTTTGTCTTCGTCGAGTCTTGTTTTGTTGTCCGTTACCTGGTATCGGGGCTCAAGCAGAACCATCTTATTCGCGCCCAAGTCTTGGCGCAAGCATACTTGGGGTCCCAAAAAAGAATCAGAACCCACTCGAACGCCGGGCATGAGGCTGGCATTTACTCCGATGCGACAACCTCGACCCACAATTGCCCCCAGTTTATCATAGCCGGTATCTATCAGACTATCACCGACTTCTATCTGGATATTCCCTTCGTCGAGTCGGAAGTTAGCCAGCACGGTGCCAGCGCCCAAAGAGCAATCGTTGTCTACTATGGAATCACCGACATAATTGGAGTGGAACCAGCAATTATCCCCGATGTAGGAATGTTTTACCTCAGTGGAATAGCCGACAACGGAGTTAGCACCAATGTGGCTGTAGTCTCGCACTAGGGCATTATTGCCAATGAGGGAGTTTGTCCCAATATATACAGGACCTCGAATCACGGCATTTTCCAGTACCTTAACATTATCACTCAGGATAACTTTTCCTTCGATGTTCGCTTTCTCGGAGATGCGGGCGGAAGGGGCGATATAAGGTTGAGCGTTGTCCAGAAAATACTCCATTACTTTGAAGATATGCCAGGGATATTTTATTGGTGCCCAGAAATCGGTGTAGGGAATTACTTTGATCTTGTGTCCAGCCTTCACCATATTGTCCAGAGCGCATTCATAGACATCATCCCTGGTAGTTTGTACGTTCTCAATATAACGTAAAAGCTCTTTCGGGTTATTATGGCAGTGAATCAGGATGTTTACTAGGTTGCTGGGTTCCTCACCGGGATTGGGCTTTTCCACGATGTGTAGTAGCTCATTTTGATGATTTACTTGGAGGTAGCCTCCCGGAAAATATTTCTGGACTCGGTAACCCATAATGTAGGAGGAGGCTGATGTTTTTTTAGCTGCGGCGATGATTTTGGTGTACGCTGAACTTGAGAAGACATCATTGGGATTTATGACCAAAAGCTGACCGTGTAAGAAAGGCTCAGCGCTTTTTAGAGCGTCAGCGATGCCCAGCGACTTTTTTTGCAGAGCAAAGTCGGCTTTTATCCCGGGAATTTTTTTGGTTATTTGCTTTATCCTCGCTATATTTTCGGGATTTCCAATGATCACAAAATGACTCAAACCTGCCTCGCAGGCTATCTTTATTTGATGTTCAAGCAACGGCTTCCCGAGAAAATCGATTTATCTTCGGTAACGGGAAACATCCTCTTGCCGCGGCCACCGCAGAGAAATACAGCTCTCACCTGTTAACCTCCACCAGACTTTGAACCAGTTTTTTGCTTTTGCTTATGAGCTCATCGGTCTGTGTCTGCGACGTTGACTCGGAGATTACCCGGATGGCAGGCTCGGTACCACTAGCTCTGATAAGCATCCACGAGTCAGAGAATTCCAGCCTCAGGCCATCAAGAGTCTTTGTCTCATCGGGAGCAAAAAGGTGAGCCTTTTCCTTTACCTGAGCCATGATCAACTCTTTGAGTTCGTGAGGACAAAAAACCTTGGCCTTTTCGAAGAATAGTCTAGGCATATCTTGGAAGTATTGTCTGATTTCGCCGGCATCGCTCAACTGACTTAGCAGGAAAAGTGAGGC
>JBEKTM010000003.1:0-48839 GCA_049516035.1 Dehalococcoidia bacterium | reverse complement strand
TCCGGAGTTCCGGCATGCCCCTTAACCCAGCTAAACTGTACCTCATGGTGCTCGCATATTTGCCAGAGCCTCTCCCAGAGGTCGGGATTCAACACCTTTTCCCGTTTATTGCGCTTCCAGCCATTTGCTCGCCATCTCTGAGTCCACCCTCTCGACATCGCCTTGACTAAATACTCGGAATCACTGTACAACGTCACCTTGCATTTCTCTTTTAGAGCCTCAAGTCCAGCAATCGCAGCCATTATTTCCATTCGGTTATTGGTAGTTTGGCGATAGCCCCCTGATAGCTCTTTCTTGTGGTCCTTATAAAGGAGTATTGCTCCATACCCACCGGGACCAGGATTTCCCAGGCATGCGCCATCGGTATATATAGTCACGTGCTTAAACTTTTCCATTATAGTTCTTGTTTTGAAAGCAGGACGTCGAGTCTTTCACCTCTTTTCTGATTTTAGTTGGCTGCCGGGCCAGGATTCGAACCTGGGCTAAAGGATCCAAAGTCCTCTGTGCTACCACTACACAACCCGGCACTATACTATGTTCTGGTGCCGAAGGTCGGATTCGAACCGACACGGGGGTTGCCCCCCAACAGTTTTTGAGACTGCCGCGTCTACCTTTCCGCCACTTCGGCGCACTCACCCTACAAGCCTTAATCCCCTGTAAAAATCCTCAGTGGCCCCCTTTGCGAGGAGGCGTTCCACTGTTAACTTAGTTTTGCTCTGCAGCCTCATAATTGGTGCCGAGGAGCGGAGTCGGACCGCTGACACGCGGATTTTCAGTCCGCTGCTCTACCACCTGAGCTACCTCGGCATGTGCGATATGGGAATACTACTTTTGACGTCGTCGGCAGCCTTCTCGTTGCTACCCTGGCTGACCTGTATAGGCTCACGGCTACCATTCTTGGCGTCCGCTCAAAGCTCTATCTAGCTCTGTGTTTAGCGTCGTCTGGATTCCCGTCTGTCCTTCTTGGCCTTATGACACCAGGATGGGTAACGGGAGGCTTAGGCCACTTCGTGACAGGCTCGACCCGAGGCAACTTCGGGCCCACTTTCCTAATAGGTATCTCTGGCATTCTATTAACCCCCTATTTCTTACTCACGGCTACTGATCGAGCTACCCCTGCTGGTATTACCTCGTCCAGCAGGGCCATCATATCTTCCTGCATACCCGATATTATATGAGAGTAGGTGTCCATTGTAAAGGCTACCGAGCTATGCCCTAGAATAAGCCACTGGTTCTCATGGCCGAGCACGCCTAGTAGAGCGATCCTCTACCTAGCAAAATGAGAGAGGGAGGACGTACCATCCTCCCTCTTGGTTTTGACGATTTCCGCCTATTCGGGGAGCTTAATCTTGACATCAGGCCTGATAACAAGGACTCGCAACCCAACACGCATCGAGCCTTTCATAGATTCCCACATTGACAAATAGGTGTAGCCCTCTTCCTCAGCCATTCTTTTCTTCATCGCTGAAGAACAATCTTTAGGCACGAAGCCGATGTGTAGCTTGTGAGCGCTGTCCCACACTGCAAGTGCCTTTGGGTCTGCAGGATTGGTAGGGTCAGGGAGGATAGCCAGACGTTTCCCTAGATTGAAGGCTGAGTCCTGAAGGGCTTCCTTCCTGCGAGACGTGCCAGCGACATCGAAAGCATAGAGGCCTTGTGATATTGGTAATGACCAATAGCTTAGTCTTTGTTTATCTCTAGTGCGCTGGACGACGTAACCCTTCCCTTCAGATGTTGAATGCTGGATTAGTTCAAAGTCTGTCTGCTCCATAGTCTGATACTTCCTTCGGGTGTTACCTAGCTATCTTGTGGCTAATTCCCCTCTTGACTTTGACGCTTTTCCCTTCGTGACATTGACGTCTAACTCTGCCGTCGTAATCGTTGGTTTATCTTACGTTGTCATCTCTCGTGGCTCATCTTTGAGCTCGGTATTTTCAGTCCGCTGCTCTACCACCTGAGCTACCTCGGCATCAGGGATATTGTAGGTTTTCCCCTATTCTAGTGTCAAGCAAGTGTATTCGTGATTGTTTAACAGCTGCCTTGAGCAAGATATGCTAGTCCAGCTACTAACTTGGGGTACCAGGCTTGATCAGAGGGATGTGAGCAGCACAAAGAGGGCATTCTTGAGGCGAATAAACTGTGGTGGGGACACGAAGACAACTGAAGAGAGGTAGGTTAAAGTCCAAATTTTTCTCGCTGCGGTCGACAAGCACTCCAATACCAATGACAATTCCCCCCAGTTTATCTACAGCACTTATCGTCTCTCTGAGCGAGCTTCCTGTGGTCAGGATGTCATCAACAACGAGGACATGTTCGCCAGGCGCAATTTCAAAATCGCGCCGAAAGACCCTTACCCCACCCTCTTTTTCGGCAAAGATGCTCCGCACTCCTAGTTGGCGGGCAGTTTCGAAGGCTAGAATAATGCCACCAGTGGTTGGCCCAGCAACTACGTCTATTTTTTGCTCTTTAAAGTGTTGGGCAATGAGGCGACACAGTTTCTCAGTAAGGTACGGGTACTGCAAAATACGAAATTTTTCCCAATAGACAGGTGAGTGTAATCCAGAGGCAAGCAGGAAGTGGCCTTTTTTTATCGCTCCAGCCGTCTTGAATATCTCTAATACCTTGTCACTCAAGTTGCACCCCAAGCGACCGGCTAACTATTGTCTCTTGCCCAGCGGTCTTATTTAGCTCCGGGTATCTGTAATGTTTTATCACGCCCCATTTGCTTGGTGGCCAGTAGACAAACCAAGCTTTGCCAATGATGTTATCCCGGGGCACCATCCAGCCGTAATGCGAATCGTTGCTATTGTTGCGATTATCACCGAGGACGAAGTATTCGGTCTCGGGAACTTCTGTGGCCGGCATCGTATAGTCTGGCGGCGCCATGATATATGCCTCATCCAGGGGGATGCCGTTGATAAAGACCTTTTCATCTTTAATCTCCACGGTATCGCCAGGCAAGCCAATAACACGTTTAATGTAAGGGTATGGGGATTCCTCATTTGGCGGGGGTGGGTTAAAGACTATTACATCTCCTCGCTGTGGGCCAGAGGAGTGGTAACTCACCTTGTTAACCATAATGCACTCACCTTGTTGGAAATTGGGCTCCATACTGGACATTACCACAGTATAGCTCTGTACAGTGAGCCGAAGCGAAAAGAAAACGGCTACAGCGATAAGAACAGTTATGACGACTTCACGAAGAATTTTCATTGACAAGGGTTCATTTTACCATAAACCGTAAAGTCAATTCATTCGTTACAGCCTACTTGTCGGCGCTGTTCCTTAATGCTAACATTATTACCTCGGGCCGCTAGCTCAATTGGTAGAGCAGCTGACTCTTAATCAGCAGGTTCAGGGTTCGATTCCCTGGCGGCTCACTCTCTAATCTCCCTCTATCATTCATTAGAACTGCTCGCCTACAATTTTGTCATGAATTAACGAAAGGAGACAAAAGCTATGAGGACAACGGAGGTTGTCGCTAGTTTCATGGCTAATTGTAGGCTCAGGGAACTATCTCCCAGAACGCTAAGAGGCTATGATTGCCATACTAAGCGACTTATTCAACTATCCCCACAGTTCCCCCCAAAACCCGACATCATACAGGAGTTTCTTGCAACTGTCCAAGGTCCCCACAATGCCGATTCCTATTATCGGACATTCCGTGCTACAGATAATTATGCACATAAACGATTCGGAACTGCTAATTTTATGAAGTCGGTAACCCGACCACGGGTTCGTAGAGAAATTCAACCTGTTTTGACCGAACTAAATCTGAATCTGCTAGCCTGGAGGGTGCAAGATGCAAACCCAAGAGACAAGGCAATAATCGTTTTCTTTCTTGACACAGCCTGCCGTAGCGGTGAGGGCTGTGGACTCAAAAGAAAAGACATTCTGGATGATAGGGTAGTAATTCATGGTAAGACTGGCTATCGAGTAGCTCCACTGTCCCCGGTCACTAGAGACCTACTCTTAAGCCTACCGGCATATGAAGATGGCTTTGTCTTTCATGGGACAGAAGGAACACGCTACGCAAATATGCCACTAGGGGAGACTGGTTTTTATAAGATAGTAAAGAAGTACCTTATCTTATCTGGCTATGACGCTGGTAGAAGATTTGGTCCTCAAACACTCAGGGTAACCCATGGGGTTCATCACCTGAGAAGCGGTGGGAACATGAGAGCACTTCAGTTAATTATGGGGCACACAGACATAAAAACCACGGCTGATTACTATACGCCACTTCTGGAGGAAGATGTAATAGAGATTCACCATAAGCACAGTCCAGGGAGGGTATTTGAAAACGTCTCAGCAAACGCTGAATCGGAATAAAAGGTCGAATCAAATACAAGAGGGGCTGGTGATCCCAGCCCCGAGGAGTAGTAATTGAATAAAGTCATTATAACACTAAAAGGAAAAGCAAGCCTAGTATTCAAGCTCTTCGATGCTTTCTGCAAAGAGAAGGGGAACATAAGGATTGAAGAGCTGGGGAGGGAGAAATGAAAGGTTATAGATTCGTAACGGGAGACCTTAAGAGTGAACATGGGTATATCCAATGGGTAATCGGCAAGTGGCAGAAGTGCGAAGGCAGATTAACTCTTTGTGGATGTGGTTTCCATGCCAGCCAGAAACCTATTGATAGTCTCAATAATATCTTCGGTGTTCGTTGGTTTATGTGTGAGGCACGGGGGGAAATCCTAAAGGGCGAAGATAAATTCTGTGCCTCTGAAATGAGGATAATTAAGGAAATTCCCAATAAGGTAATCCAGCAATTTGCCATAGATTGTGCTTGGAGGGTATTACATATCTTTGAGAAGAAATATCCTACTGATAAACGGCCTCGCCAAGCACTAGAGGCGGCTAAAACATATCTGGAATTTCCAACTGAAGAAAATCGGGAGAAATTGGCTGCCGCTAGGGATGCCGCTAGGGATGCCGCTAGGGATGCCGCTAGGGATGCCGCTAGGGATGCCGCTTGGGCTGCCGCTTGGGATGCCGCTGGGGCTGCCGAACGGAAATGGCAAAACCGACATCTATTGAATCTCATCAGGAAAGGAGCAAATTGAACAAGCGGGTAAGAATAGGACTATCTGAAGCTGTGGTTGATGTTTTCCTTAAATTAGGTTCTGCGGAATTAGTGAGACAACTTCATCATAACGCTGGCGATCCTGTCTTAACAGAGGGCGTGATGCAGTTAGTAAAAGCTAATGAGAAATTCAATGCTGTTATTCGGGAGGTAGTGAAATGACAAAGGAATTTTTGTGTGCCGAGAACGTCGAGATTGGTATGGAGACATTAAGGATTGCTCAGGGACGGGGTCTCACTATGCTACACCAGCGAGCGGAGGCAGCCATAGATATAGTTGAGGCTCTACTAAAAGGGGCTTCGCCAGAAGATAGGCAAAGATATGAGGCATACCTCAATGCACATGACCCTTGCTATGCGGAGGAACGATGATTTGCCAAGATTGCGGAGCCGAATTTACAGAGATGGAACAGACCAACCAAGAATACAGAAATGGTCAATGCCCAGAATGTAAGGGCGAAGATATAAAGGAGGAATCATGCAAACAATAGAAACAAGGGTAGAAACCGAAGTTACCACATTACAGCAGAATCAGTCCAAGTTGCTAGAGTGGATGGGAGCCACTGAGATTATTAAATCTGATGAGGAACAACGCAACGCTGAGGATATGCTGATACATGCCAGGCAATCCTTGCGAGATATTGAAACCAAACGCAAGGAACTCTTGGAGCCAGTCAATGAAACCAGGGACAGAATCAATGCTTTGTTCAAACCGTTATCAGACAAGTTAAACATGGGCATCTTCGTAGTCAATAAAGCCTTACAGGATTATCATACCCAGCAAACTAAGGAAGCAGAGGAATTAAGGATGATAGCCCTTGCTGAGCAAGCAGCGAAGATTGTTGAGGCAGAAAAAACAGGCGAAGTAGTTGAGATATGCCCGACCGCGGATATACCCGAAGCACCATCTAAAACCAGTCATGCACATCTGGGTGCCGTTACCTATCGAGAGGACTTTGACATTAGCATTGTGAACCCATCCCTAGTGCCACGTGAATTGTGCGAGCCGAACCTTAGCCGTATTCGAGCCAGGGTAAAGTCAGGCGTCATGGAGATACCAGGCGTCCTCATAACAAAGAAATACGTTACAGTCGCCAGGGGGAGTAAGTAAATGTCTGAACGAAAGAATCTAACAATAACAGAAGTCGAAGAAATCAAGAAGATAGGAGATAAGCAATTTCCTATACTGCCTTTCAGGGTTAAAGGCCAGGAAGAGAAGCACTCATATTTCACGGCTAGGTCTAGCCTATTTGAAGCGATTAAGGTGGGTCAGACAATCATTGCCAATGTAGAGACTGAACAAAGGGGTGAATATACAAATCATAAGGTTGTCCAGATTTATCTTGATGGCCAGCCAGTAAGCGTGAAGAAGGAAGGCTATCGTGGGAAGTCACCCGAGGAGATAGAGCAGTCAGTAAGGTCACAGTGTTGCTCCTATGCCAAGGACCTAGCTGTGGCGGACAAGATACCAGTGGTTGAGATAATCAACCAGGCCGATGTTTTCTATAACTGGTTGAAAAAGAACGGACTACCCAAAGCACCGGAACCCAAGCTAGGGACTGAGATTTTCGACTCACCCGAAGGTAAGAGTACGGCGCCGATTACTAAGCCTAATATAGATATGGACTGGCTAAAAGAGTCCTTGGAAACGCTGAACTGGACTGATGTTAGTAAGTGGTTAAAGAAGAAATACCCTAAAGCCATAGGGACTTCAATTAAGGCTTTAGTGGAAAGTCTCACCAAAGAACAGCAAGAGGAGTTCGTAAAAGAAGTTCAGAACAGGCTTGAAGCTAGTGGGATTGAATAAAGCTTGGGATGATGTAAAGAAAGCAAAAGGGATTGAACCTTAAGAATATGGAGGAAGTAAATGGAAATAGAAATCAGGCATAAAATGACAGGAACTATTATCGTAAAGGGAAACTACGAGAGCACCAAAGAATGTCTTGAGGAAAACAATGGTGCAGACCTCAGGGGCGCAGACCTCAGTGGCGCAGACCTCAGGAGTGCAGACCTCAGGAGAGCAGACCTCAGTGGCGCATACCTCAGTGGCGCAGACCTCAGTGGCGCAGACCTCAGGGGCGCATACCTCAGTGGCGCAGACCTCAGGAATATAAAAGGTTATCAAGATTCCCACGATATAGCTGCCGAGACAGTCAGAAGACTGGAAATAAAGGTATTTATTGAAGCCGAATGGGCAGTTATAGGGCAAATCATTGTTCACCGCTTTTGCTGGGAGCAAATTAAAAAGCAATTCTCTGATGTAATGCCTCATATCCTAGAGATATTAGCCCAAGAGGGATTTGATGAGTGGTTAAAACATTGGAAGGAAATCACATAGTACATTAGAGCTTAATCCTTTTTGAGAGCTTCTTAAAGAGTTAAAAAGTAATCCCAAAGGTTAAGAGGCTCGATTAAGAGGGATAGAATGAATTGCTCACAATGTAAAGGGCCCTTAACAGAGACTAACTTCAATAAGCACTTTGTCTATCTCTGCTTAAACTGGCAGTGTTCTTTATACCGGCGAGTTCAGGAGACACGGACGAAGATTATCTCAGAAGTCAAGAGCCGAAAGGATTATCCGAGTTATGGGAAGAAGTATCCGTGCAGAAGTACCAAAGGATTAGAGCACAGGAAGGTCGTAAGATACCAGAGATACCATGCAATTCGCAGTTTGGGCGTAGGCTCAATACGAGCCCAACAATTCAGGGATAGGTGGAGTATGACAATAGAGGAAGTCAAAGAGGTTATAAATGACAATTAACCATCTTTCAGTTCTTCCCTCCTTTTTTGAAATAGGTGGTGGGGACAACGGCTCTCGCCACCAGTTAAGAGGTGATTTATGAAAGGCATCATGTTTAAGCCCGATATGATACAAGCCATCATTGAAGGCAGGAAAACACAGACTAGAAGGGTGATTAAGCCACAGCCGAAGACAGACTTAATAAAACATGCAAATTCGCCATACTGGATTTCTGGACTAACTGATGATAGCTATGAACGTGTACATATTCCTCGCTACCAAGTAGGCGAGACTGTCTATATCAAAGAGAAAATCCAACAAGATGGTGAACTCGCCGTCTATGCTTCAGATAGGCAACCAGTTATGTTTTATCGTTCACTTAACCGATTACATTGGCGATGGCAGAAACCGTATCTATCAAGCCGAGCCTTACCAGAAGAAGCAGCCCGTTACTTTATTGTGATAACAGATGTCAGGGCAGAGAGATTGCAGGAGATAACACTAGCAGATGTCATTAAAGAGGGATTTGGCGATGCCACGATTGATGAATTTAATAAGGAATTTCTTAAACTAAATCCGCAAATCGGCGAAGTTAATCCTTGGGTATTTGTTTATACATTCAGGATAAGGTGAAAGGAGAATATGAGAGAGATTAAGTTTAGAGGTTTAGGGGTAGATGGTAAATGGTGGTATGGAGAGCCAAATCCGCAAGGTGAAAACCACGTCAACCTTGCTACCTTCTTTGCAAATGTTCATGCTGGTGCTATCCGCCCTGAAACAGTTGGAGAATTTACGGGACTCAAGGATAAGAACGGCAAGGAGATTTATGAGGGGGATATTGTCGGCGAAAAGGGCTGGGCCTATAAAGTGGAATTTGAGGATGGTATGTTTAGATTAGCCCATAGCACACTTCTTGTTGATTGGATATATGCTCGTAAACGGCAGGGTATTGAAACTAAGGTCATCGGCAACATCTATGAGAACCCTGAGTTATTGGGATAAGGTGAGAAGGTGAAACCTTACTAATGAAAGTGTTAATAGCGTGTGAATTTAGCGGGATAGTCAGGGAAGCCTTTAAGCATAAGGGACATAATGCTTGGAGTTGCGATTTATTGCCTACAGAGATTGAGGGGAATCACATCCAGGGTGATGTTCGCAACGTACTCAATGACGGCTGGGATATGATGCTCGCCTTCCCCCCGTGTACTCATTTAGCAGTCAGTGGGGCGAGGTGGTTTAAGGATAAGAAACAGGAACAATGGGACGCCTTGATGTTTGTTGCTCTGCTAATGACAGTACCGATAGAGAAGATAGCTATTGAGAATCCCATCGGCGTTATATCCTCTAGGCTTCGTAAGCCAGACCAGATAATTCAGCCTTACTATTTTGGTATCGCTGAGAGTAAGGCAACGTGTCTCTGGTTAAAAAATTTACCACCTTTAATTTGCAAGACTTCTGGTGGCGAAGGAATTATTGATAAGGTTCATCGTGAACCGCCAGGTGTTGATAGGTGGAAAAATCGGAGCAGAACATATTTGGCAATCGCTGAAGTTATGGCGGAACAATGGGGATAGTTTGGCGGTGTTCTCAAGAAGTTATGGAGCTAGTATGACAGGAGAGATGAATGGCTAGAACGTTAAAGAATACAGTAGATTACTTCCCCCATGATGCCCATGCCAGCACAGAAAGTGCGACCCTTGCCGTCCTGGAGGGGCAGTATAACAATGATGGCTACGCTTTCTGGTTCAAGCTCCTGGAGAAGCTAGCATCTACGGATGGGCACTTTCTTGATTGGAGTGATCCCCGGCGTTTACAGGTCTTTTGCGGGAAAATCCACATTACGGAAAACCAAGGTGTAGAAATGCTTAATCTACTTGTAGAAATGAAGGCTATAGATAAACAGCTCTGGGAGACTAACAGAATAATCTGGTGCCAAAATCTTGTTGATAACCTGGCTGAGGTCTACCACAACCGCCGTCGGGAAATACCCTTAAAACCCTTTTCTACACCTATTAAATTGATAACTACAGGTAGAAATCCAATAACTACACCCGAAATAGCCATTTCTACTGACGAAAGGAAAAGAGAGGAAACTAAAGGAAATGAAATAAAAGAAGAAAGTAGTAGTTTATCTATAGAAGATATTTTAGCTCTTTATAAAAAGATGGTGGGGTTACGGGAGGAAGAATCCCTTGATGAGGTAATAGAAGACGACATTAAGAAGACCGTAAATATATTCTCGGCGCCGTGGGTCCGAGATGCCATCAACGAGGCGATGAGCCGACATAGAAGGAATTGGTCTTATGTCGCTTGGACTCTAAGTAACTGGAAACGATACGGCAGAGCGAATAATAAAAACCAGGATGCTAACAAATATACCCGCGGCAAATATGGTCATCTGGTTCACACGGGAATTGAGTCATTGCAAAGCAAGGATAGAGCAAAGGAGGAACATGGAGAAGCCAAAGATATTAACGGCTGATGAAGTAGGGGAATGGATGGAATTGAACCACAAAGACTTAGAGGCATATACATATCTTCATAGTAGGGAAGCCCAACTGGATGCCGATGTAGCTTATTATCAAGAGCGAATACACAAACAGGATTTGATTTGGCAACAACAGATTGAGCAAGCAAAGACTGAGGTAGCAAGGGAGATGATTGAGGCCATAGAGAACAGCGAGGCGACACCTAGTTGCCCTTGTGGGTGCTGGGAAAGGTTTGAGTCCAAATATACAGGAGGACGGAAATGAGAGAGAAGATAGATGAACTTATATGGTCAATTCTGAGTTTTGGGCGTGAGTGCTCAGATGAATGGTGGGCAAGCCAGAAAAGTAGTGGTAGGCCATTTGTTGACCACAGGCGAAAGTATTTGTATTCCTTACTAAAAGAGGAGATTAAGAAGGAACTGTTGACGGATGAGGAGATAATTCAGCTTATTGTTGACTGGCACAAGGAAGCCTTAGAAACTAACCCGCCAAAGGAATTAGATATCGCCGATTTAGTCAAAAACTCTATTCAAGCCCAGCTTCAGAAGATTCTCAAGGCATTGGAGGAGAAATGAATAAAGAACAGAGTGTAACAGTAGTGAAGTTTCTTGAAGTGGTGAAGAATAAGATTGAGGAAGAGTCACAGATAATGCTACGAGAGAATTTTATCATTGATAATCTCGATGACCGTTGGCAGAAACTTGTTTTCACTTTCTATACAGACATACTAGCTTTATCTACTGAAGCTGAGCAGATTTTGGAGTATTTGAAGGAAGGTTAATTAGGTGATGATGTTCAAGACTAAAGAAAGGAAAACCAAAAGCATCGGGAAGCTCAAAAAGGAATGTTTGCTTCTCTTAAGCAAGTATGTTCGCCTTCGAGATTGTCTGCGAACTACAGGAACGCTTACACATTGCAAGTGCATTTCGTGTATGCGCCTGATTGATTATAAAACTGCCCAAGCAGGACATCTCGTTGATAGAAGGCACAGTGCTACACTTTTTAACCTCGTGAACGTGAACGCACAGTGCCCTCGGTGCAACATATTTCTTGACGGCAATATCCTCCAGTACCGGCGGGCGCTTATAGCACTTTATGGGGAAGAGGCCGTGAATGAACTGGAAGATATGGCTACCGAAATCAAGCACTTTACTGTGGATGAGCTTCTAAATCTCAAAGAGGAATTCACCCAGAAGATTAAGGAACTAGAAAGCAACTATTGAAGGAGAACCATGAAGAAATTTGAATCTGAGGAGTACCGAATCCCTGGAACTAATATATATGACTGGAGCAAATACAGTAGAGAGAATATAGTTAAATCGCCGCCTCGATTCAAGGTAGGGGATAGTGTAATTTTCACTATAAAGACAGAGGTGCTTAGAGTGTATCAGGACTGTGATGGTACTCCTTTATATGAGGTTGATATGTTGGGCAATGGCTGGAGTGATAGACAGTTAAAGGGAATACGATGGAATTTTCTAAAGTGGCTACGCAGATTATTAAGGAACTAGAAAAGGAGGGATAAATGGAAAATAGCATAATGATAGGGATAACGGAACTACGAGTTGGAGTTGACTCCAAACAACCCTTAGAAGAGAGACTTAAAGTTGCTATGCGGGCTGCATTGAACCATTGGCTTGTTACTGATGAGGAAGGGCAATTTAGGATGGCAGTCGGGGCAGTAATGATTGAGGCCACTGAAGAAGAGCGGGGACGAATAGAAACCGAGTTGAAGTTTCTAAGAGGATTATCTTCTGCTATTAGTGGTGTACCTGTAGATTTTGGTCGGCTAATGGAACAACTACAAAAAGCTAAAGAATCCCACAAGCTTGTTGGGCTGAAAAACTTATGGGATGAGGTAAAAGCCGAGAAATAGCAAAGAGCAATGATTGACGGCGCAAAGCTGATAGAGTGTAGATTAACCAGGGCCCAGAAGGCTCTCTTAGACTGGGGTGTGAAACATCCCCATAGTCGGATTAAGGAACTTGAGTTTGTGGACGGGCAACCCATGAAACTTGTGGTAACTACCGAAGATGGGATTGGCACAGAGTTAGTGAGATTTGATAAAATAGGAGGGTAGATGGATACTTCAGAAACTTATATCAAGATGTGCGAAAAGGCGGAGGAGATAGAGTGTGGGCATGAATGGATTGATGGTGATATGTTTTATGAAAAATTACAATCTCCGCAACCTGGCGGCTATCAAGAAGGAGTGTTTTTAGAATATGAGGACAGTGAGTTTGGTTCCCACGCTAAGGATACTAGGTATCCACGGGAGAAATTAATCTGGCTACCTCGCCAAGACCAGTTGCAAATGATGGTGCAAAGAAGTGATGAATATGCACGTCCCTTTATTGCTCGATTTGCTAAGTGGGTGCATGATGAAATTGATTATGTGCTTGACCAGTCATTAAAGTCAATGGAGCAACTCTGGCTGGCTTTTGCGATGAAGGAGAAATACAACAAAATCTGGAACGGAGAGGAATGGGTAAACAGTTAAGCTAAATTAGCTGACCAGCATAGGAACTGGAGGCGAGTTTTGAGGTCACAAATTGTGATCTCAAGATTCGCCTTTTTTTGTTTAATAAGGGGAAAGTTAATAAACAAGAGGTTAACATGGCAAAACTTTGGGACATGCTTTCACCAATAAATAAGGTGAACCTAGCAAAGGTTTATAAGAACCTGACAGGATTAGACTTCGTGCCTCCGAAGGATGAGGACAAAAGAAAGATTCACGTTGAAGCCAAACTTGAAGCACCTGAAGAGTTAGAAAGGATCATGCAACAGTCTCCTAATTACTCGGTTGATGTTCAAGGGAGGGAAGGGTGAACGGCGACTGCCAGCGTTGTAAGGATTATAGACTATGCATCCCTCCTGAATGGTTCAATTATGCCGAGATTAGATTCTGCCCTTATCAAGTCGTGTGGATAATTAGCTGCGCAACAACATTACGAGCTGGTCGCTGGCCGCAAGACCCCGATAACTCAAGCGACAACGTTGGACAAAGAAACATCAAGACCGAAGCATCCTTTACTAAACCGATTCTGATACTTGCCGAAGTAGAGTTCAGATTAAGGAGAACAGGCATACACGGGAAACTATTAGTCGCCCAAATCGAGGCAGGAAGAGGGCTAGAGACATTAGACGCCGAGGCTCGGGATGCTCTGATGTATGTCAAGGGCTGGAGGCAGAAAGACATGCCTTTTAATGCCTGGCTCAAACAAAGGATATACCGCAGAAATGACTACCAAAAAGTAGTCAAGATGGTCACTTGACAAAGACTTTAGTATGTGATAGTGTGAAAATGTACGGGGCGAAATACGTCCCAAGCCTGCTTCGGCGGGTTTTTTGTTGCCATCCGAAAGGGTGGCTTTTCTATTTCCAGGCATTTATCAGAGCGAGTAGTCGAACGCTCTTTTAAATGAAAAAGAAAAATGGAGGTGAACATGAAAAAAATAATTAGTATTGCTCTTCTGCTAACCTTACTGGTCATGGTGATGGTGCCTATTGCCGTAGCGGCAGATACAGGCGGACAAGTAACAGACTTAGGGTATTTATGGTTGGCACTAGCAGCGTGGGGTGGTGGTCTTCTGGCAGCTCTTCTGGGGTGGGCGAAATCAGGTGAGGTTTTTGTCGCCCGCAAGTTTCTCATAAGTGTACTCATGGCATTTTTAGCTGCTGGAGTTGCTGCCCTAGCCTACCCGGTAATAGACAAGATTAACTGGGCAATTATTATCGGGGCGGTCTTATATGGCGCAGGTGTTGATGTTGTTAGCAACCGCACCGTTGGTACCATCGTTAGCGGTGTCAAGGCTGCCATTAGCCCCACAACTACCGGTCCTTCAAAGCCATAATATTTTCGGCAGAAGGGGAAAGACCTAGAGCGGGTGGGCTAAATGGTTCACCCGCTCTAGGACCATAAAGGAAAACATGAACAATAAGGTTTTACTCGTCATAATCGGAATCTTGAGTGCAGCATTAGTTGTCGCCTTACTATGGGGTAGATAATGGAATTTGAGAATGATGCTTTTAGCTGGGCTGAGAGTAACATAACAATCCCAGAGGAAACAACGACTTTAGAGGAACAAGATGGAAGAGATTAAACTGGCTAAAAATGGGCGACATATAAGTGCTAAGTCGCTGGCAAATTTAATACCCTGTAAAAAGGGTGAGACACATAATCCTCATGGCCGACCACTGAAAGAAAAATCAGTTACCGAATGTCTGCGCCGTCTTATGAAGACACCTGCTGGGAAAGGCAAGACTAAAGAACAATTGCTAGCTGAAGTCTGGTATGAGAAAGCGAAAACCGATACCAGATACTTTGAAATGCTACTTGATAGACTAGAGGGGAAGGTTACTCAGCCAATAGGGGGAGAGGGAGGGAAGGATTTAATCTTCACGGTAGTAGTGAGCAACGAGCAAGTTAAAGACATGGTGGGCGAAGTCTTATCAGGGAAACGAAGTGATGCAACTAGAGACGACAAGGGTATTTGAGGATACCCTTAAAGCATGGTTAGGGGGATATAGGCGCTGTCTGCATGAGGGGGGTACTTGGTCAAGCAAAACATGGTCAATCCTTCAAGCGTTAATACTAATATCTCAGGGGGCTAAGGCGCCTCTGCTTACAACGATTACCTCAGAGTCATTGCCTCATTTGCGGAGAGGTTGTATCCGAGACTTCTTCAGAGTCCTCGGTGAATCAGAGGACAATAACCCCCGGTGGTCCAAGACTTTATTCAGATATGATTTCGGGCTGGCAAAGATAGAGTTCTTCGGGGCTGACGAATCGGACAAGGTGCGCGGTCCCAGAAGAGATATTCTGTTCATCAATGAGGGCAACAATGTGCCCTGGGAGACAGCAAGGGCTTTAGACATACGGACATCTAAGTTCACTATCGTGGACTGGAACCCGGTGACAGAGTTTTGGGTACATATGTACGAGGCTCAGGGCAAGAAAATCCCGGGCTGGATACAGGAAGCCGATAGTGCCTATATCCACAGCACTTACTTAGATGCTCTGAAAGTCTTACCAAAGGAAGTTGTCCAGAATATCGAGTCCAACAAAGGCAAAGACGCAAACTGGTGGAATGTCTACGGATTAGGTTTGTTAGGGCACCTGGAGAACTTGATTTGGCCAGATTTTCAGATAGTTGATGAGTTACCGCCTAAATGTGATTGGCAGGCATGGGGTTATGGTTTAGATTTCGGCTTCGTAAACCCCACAGCACTAATTAAGGTCATCCTATCAAATAAAAAGCTGTATTGGGATGAACGGGTATATCAAACAGGGCTGACCAATGCCGACTTGATAGAACGGCTTACGCATGAGGATAAAGCCGATATCTATGCTGATTCGGCGGAGCCAGACAGGATTGAGGAAATATCAAGGGCTGGCTGGACTATTTACCCGGCTAATAAAGATGTGAAGATGGGGCTCGACCTGGTAAGAAGACAACCCTTGCATATATCAAAGTCAAGTGTGGACACCATCAAGGAAGTTAGAAACTACAGCCGTAAGAAAGACAAAGACGGCAAAGTTCTGGAAGAGCCAGTGAAGATTCGGGACCACTCTTGCGACGCTGGGAGATATGGCTCTCTAGGCTTAACAGAACGGTTTGGCTTTGCAACGGCAACTCCAGGGCAAATAATGCCTGTGTGGCAATTTTAGGAGGATAACTATGGTCCAGGAAAAATTACCAGCAATAGTAGCTAGAATTGATGAAAGAACTGCACACATACAGGAAGATGTCAAGGAAGTGAAAGAAACAGCCATCGAACTCAAAAAGGTTGTTATTAAGCATGGTGAAGACCTGGCAACTATCAAGGAAAGAATCGGCAATTCAAATTGCGATTCAAATCACCATTCCTTGAGTAAGAAGCAAAAGGCAGGAATCGGGGGTGCCGTTGCTGCAATTATCAGTGCCATCATTACATTTTTAACACACTACTTTAGCAGACATTAAGGAGCAACTATGGCAGACGAATCACGAGAGGAATATAAACTATTCATAGCTAGAAAAGAGGAAATGGCGAGCATCTTTGCCCGTATGGACACGGACGAAGGACTCTATTTCCTTACGCCCTACAAGATGAAGAAACTCCCGCCCCAAGACAGTAAGAATATGGAGGGGATAGCCAATGTGACATTACCTGACTCTCAAGCATTCGTCAATAAAGCGAAGGCTCTCTTAGGTGGACTTGATATGCAGAAGGTAATTGAAGGGCGTGATAAGACGGATAAGGAAACTACCAAAATTGAGGAGTTTCTTGACGACATTTATTACATGATAGATGAACGATTAGTAAAGCAGGGGAAACTAGGGTTAGACGGCTTTACTAATGAGCAAGATTGCGTCCGCGGGCGTATCCCCGCTAGGTCATGTATGAAAATAGATGAAGAAGGGAACTTTATCCCTGATGTTCTCCCCTTAGATGCCCGGTGCTTTGTCTCTGATAACGATGGGGAAGATATGACCTGGGGTGCTCCCTGGTTTATGAGGTCAAAGGCAAAGATTCAAAAAGAGTACGGAGATAATATCAAGGTTGAGGGTGCATTTGGCGAGGTTGTTGACTTCTGGAACCCTGAAAAGAATGTGGTCTTTGTTGATAAAAACATAGTTAAAGAGCAAGAAAACCCCTATAAGTATCCGCCGTTTATAGAGGCTATTGCCCCCTTTGGTTCAATGCTTAGTACAGAAAATGCTACGGCGCATCAGGGGGAAAGTATACTGTGGCCAAACCGCACCCTCTATGATGAGAAAAATAGGATTGTTACTATACTAACAACAATGACCATAGAGGCATTGCGGGGTGGGATGCAATTAGAAAACGAAAAGGGGATGAATGCCACTAAACCAGGAGAGTCACCTTATGGAGCTGAAAAGGTCAATCCTGTAGAAAAAGGTGGCGGTTATAGACCAATGCCTATTAACGATATTAAGAGTGCCACAAGACTACTTTATTCGATAATTGAGGCAGATTTGCAAAAGACAGGTTTCACGGCTCTGGATTATGGGTCTTTAACCTTCCCCCTTGCTGCAATAACGGTTACGAAACTCACTATTGCCAGAAATGACATTATGTTGCCATATGTACAGAATAAAGCTGTTTTCAATCAGGCTCTTAGCCGAATGATAATTGACCAGTGCATAATGCTGAATAAGACATTAAACCTAGGGCAACCAGGGAGTCAGAATACCTACTCCCCAAGTGATTTGAAGGGTGCTTATACAATCACCTACCGCTTCCTTAATATATCGAAGGAACAAGGTATTGCCGACCTCTCTATTGCTAATGCTGCTCAGGGTTACTATTCCAGCGATACAATCAGGCGGGAGATACTGAAAGTCAAGGACCCCGATGGAGAGAAGATTAAATACGAATCAGAGCAAGCGGAGAAGGTTGACGAGGTATTGTTCCTTTATCGAAGGGCAAGCAGTCTCCTTGAGGGGAAGAAAGTAACCTTAAAGAATCAAGTTGAAGCCTATATCTTGGCACAACGGATAGTGACTATCCTGGGACAAAGGCAAATGACAGGGACGTTAAGTGGGATAGAAAAGAAGGTTAAGCCAGGAGAGACCCAACAAGGGAAGGAATTGATACCACTTCTTAGTGGAGGAGGCGGGCAAGACAGACCGTCATCTACTGGAACCGAGCCGACTGTGGCTCAGGGGGTAGGAAGAAATGGCTAACTTTAAGTTTGCTCAACAGGATTTAGACAAAATGGTGATTGATGCTCTCCAACAACAGCCTGTTCAAGGTGGAGGGCAAGGAGGGGTTCCAAAACCAACTGCCATGCAAAAGTTACTGGCACAAGCACAGTTAAATAAGGGTAATCCCCCGCCTCAAGGGATGGGACAATGAGCATTGACTTAAACGCAGAAAACTTACTGACGCAATACAGGGATGCCAAGGATACGGAGATTGAAAGACTTTTAAGCCAATATGGTACTTCCTTAAAAGAAGTGCGTGAGATGTATCCCCAACTTACGACTGCTATTTCGCAGAGACAACTTACGACTGCTTTCCCGTCCCAGCCGTTATTCTTCACACCCAGCGAGGCTCAAAATATGGGGCTCTCGCTTCAGGAAGGTTGGATGCTGAAGATGACCCCGAATCAGGATCAGTCTGGTTATGGCATCAGCTTTATAACGCCTTCAAAGTGGGAAATTACACAGGATAACAATTACATCTCTCCGACTGGAGAGAAGTATTCACAAGCGGATATGCAGGCGCTCCTAAGTGTGCCGACAGGTGGGCTGACGAATGAAGAGTTACCAACGGCACCTCTAACCATAGATAACTTGACAGACCAGGGAAAGCAAGCATATCAAACATATCAGCAAGGTGGAGGGGTGCTAGATGTCGCGGGATGGTACAACCTACAGGAGCAGCAACAACTCGAAACTGAGCAAGTCTTCGGCAAGGTTTTTCCTCAGGAAAGTGTTGATGAAGTCTTAAACTACATTGACACCAACCCCAAAGGATTTTTGACCGATTTGAGGACTATTGGCAGAACTCCAGATACCGAGACTTTATTAAAAGCTCTTAATCCCGATATAACCAACGAGGAAATATCTCAGATATTCGGGGAAACTACCGAAACTCCCGTAACCTCGGCACCTAATATATGGCAGCAACTCACTCAAGAGATAGGGGATATAGTGAGCGGGATAACAGGCGCTATCTCAGATGTTATCTCAACAATCTTCGGCAAGAAACCCGGGGGAATTGAGCAAGCGAATATACAGAAGATTGAAACTGTTACTCAGGTCCCTAAAACTTTTGCTGACGTTGCATTGGCAACCTTTGGTGTGGTTGCTAGCACATGGAATAAGTATATTGATAGACCATGGCAAATTTTCATTCTGGGGCAGAAATTGGCTATGGAAGGTTTACTCGGAAGAAGCAATGTCGATACCTTGCAAACAGCACAAGATATGCAAACAGTCTGGGACAAATATGGCTGGGCATCAGTCTTTTCGGATGAAGCGAATCAGATATATCAAGGATATAAGACTAAAGAATCCATGTGGGGGCAAATGGAAAGGGTGCCTTTTATGATGCCAGTTGAGATTATGGAATGGCTGAATCCTATCTATTTAATCCCCGTTGGGGATATAGCGGGTGGGATAGCCGAATCATTAAGCAAAGTTCCAGTGATAGGCGAGGCTGCCATGAAGACCGCAGCTGGAGTGCAAGCGATTGAAAGAGGGATAGCTTATCCAATAACGAAACCTCTTGAATTAGGACTTCAAGGGTTGCAGAAAGTGGGGGCTGCTTTAGGCGAACAACTGACCAAAAAGCTACTCAATGAAAGTGACCACCTTGTTACTTTAATGGACTTGCCGGGGAGCGATGAGCTTCTACAAGCGACATTGAAGGATAACTGGATGAAGAGTGCCTTGCAGACGGTTTCTAAGGTTCCACCGATAAAATCAATTATCGAGAAGACTTTAGGCTGGAGAATCATAACCGATGCTGAGGCGACCACAATAGAAGATATGGTGGCTCATGGAGCTGTCTTAAAAGTTGAATTCACCAGGATGGGGAGGCAAGCCGTTTTCCCTGTCATATCGGAATTAAGGGCGATTGTCTCCGACCCTGTTAAATTGTTCGGGTTTAATGAGAAAGCCGAATCAGCCTTGATGATTGAGCGATTACTACCAGAATACGCATCAGAAAGAGAAGCAGCGGGAACACTAGAGCACGTGTTCACTCACCCTGAGATGTATAGCTGGGCGAATCTTGATAAAGGTTTGCAGTATGTAACCAAGTTCCATGAACTAAATACTGAAATTCTTAATATGCTCAAGAAGGAGGGCATCGCGCCACAGAATGTCTTAGACGAATGGTGGATGCACAGAGTCGTGGAAGGCAAGACAGCACCCACCGGCGAGATAATCGAAGTTAGGGGAAAGCCAGGCATAGGAGCAAGGGCTATCGGGGCTAAAGCCTCTTATGAAAAGCATCGAGCTTATCAAACAATGGCGGAGGGGATAGCCGATGGAATTAAATATAACATCAATCCTGAAACCTCAATGGCTACCTATCTTCAAGAGGCTTTCAAGCAAGTCGGAGATAATAGATTTATCAATTATGTGGGCGAAGGATTAGAGACACTTGGCAAAGAAGGGCAAACGCCAAGCGAGCGATTATTAAATCTATACCCACAGTTATTTGAGGAGATACCCACTGCCGAAGGCAGAACACTGGCAAGGAAGGCGGTATTAAGAACCGAAGAACTGGCCAATGTTAATCATTTCAGCGATGTTATCAATAGGGCGATGAGGGGGGAAACATTACCCGAAGGGACATTAAAAGCTATTGAGAGGCGATTCCCAGAGCAAGGGGCTAAGTTAAGAACTTTAGTTGAGGGAGGCAACACTAGCGAAAAGGGATTAAGAGACATATTGGCAGAGAACCAAAAGACCATCACTCAATTAACTGAAGCACTGCAAAGAAAAGAGACAGTAGCACTCGAACCACTAAAAGCCTTACCCGATACAGAGAAATTAACCGCAGTCTTTAGCACAATGCCCCAGGAAGATAGATTAGCTTTCCGTTCAACGATTACGAGCCAATTTGAGGATATTCAAAAGATGGTTAGTGACCAAGGTAATGAACTTGCTGGGATAAGGGAAACACTGGCAAGTGACCCCGTGGCATCATACCGCGGTCATGTAGGGGAACAAGAAACCAGCCTCCTATCATTACTAAAGGGTGGGAGATGGCCTGAGACTGTAACGGTCAAGCAAGCCGAAATGCTGACAATGGGGGCTAAGGTTGCTCCTGAAGTCATAAATCAAGAGGGTAGAGTTCCTTGGGAATATGTACTAGACGAACTTGCCGACCATTTCAACATGGGTGAGCAAGACCTTATCAACAAGATAGAGCAAATAAGCACTCTGAAGATCAAGGCAAATGACCTCAGTATCTTAATAGGCGAGGCTACTAAGAGGAAAGACAGTATGTGGAAGATTCTGGGGGTGCTAGACAATGTGGAGAATACCGCAGAGTATTTTCCAAAGGCTGCCCCGGGGATGCCAGAGGCGGGATTACAAAAGGATATTTTTGGCTATGAAACTTCTGTGCAACCAGCAGGGAAAGGCAAATTAACCCAGTTATCCCTAGAGGACTACAACAAATTAGTTGAACTACACAAGCAGGCAGGATTGCCACCGCCAGATGTGGTTATCAAGCCTCAGATAGAGGGAATTAAGGGGCTAGAAGGCAAACCTCAAATTGCTAAGGTAACTTATGATTTACCACCAGTGAAGTCTGCCGCTGACCTGAAGGCAGAGTTCAATTCACTCAAGGGTGAAGTCAAGACACTAGGCGAGACTAGAAAAGGTGCTTATTGGGAAGCCAGAAATGCTCAATCCTTTGCAATGGAGCAAGTAAGGCAACCCAGTCTTGGAGAAGGATTCATCATGCAACCTTTCGCCGGCGGGAAGATATACGATAGGGAATTTATTGATGCCTTCAATAAGTTCTTCGGGCGTGAAGCGGGATTGCCAGGGTTAAGTGTCGTTGGTGATGTCGCGGGAATTCTGAGAATCACTAAGGCTGCCTTAGACCTTTCCGCTATGGCAATTCAGGGTATGCCGTCCTGGGGAATGGCTCATGCTTATATGTTAGTTGACCCTCAGACTGGCATGAAGTTAATGGGGAGTTGGTATAAGGCACTCGGTTACTCTATAAGGGCATATTTCGACCCTGACGGCATCTTCAGACTGATGGCAAAGAATTCAGATACTATCTTACAGAGATTAGCTTTTGGCGGAAGTTCAATCGGAAGTGATTATCTTCGGCTAGAGGCTTCATCGGGATTAGGAAGATTATTTGATAAGTTACCTATCTATCAAAGAGCGGAACTTTCCTTTTCTTCGGCTACGGAAATTGTAAGAGATGAGTTCTGGAAGATTCTATCTCCGAAAGCTCTTACTCAAGGGAAGGAATTTGAACTGGCTCGATTCCTGGACAGGATGACAGGCATTGTTGATTCAAGAGCTTTAGGTGTGCCGATAATCACAAAGCAATTAGAAACGACCTTTATTTGGTTTGCACCGAACTATACGAGAGCCTGCCTAACGGTGTTGGCCGACATATTTCGAGGTGGTTATACAGGAGACATGGCCAGAAAAGCTATCGGGGGAATGATAGGTGCTGGGGCAATGATGTATGCGGGTATGCAATACGGATTATCAACCTTGGAAGGCAAATCAAGTGAGCAAGCCTGGGATTCCGTCATGCAGGGGTTTGGTATTCAAACAGACCCGATAACTGGCGAAACGACATGGAAACCATCGGCTCAGTTTATGAGCATAAAGGTTGGAAACTACAATTATGGCATCGGCGGGTTCTGGTACGGTATGGTGAGATTAGCAGGAAACATTCTAGGTTGTATTGAGAGCATCGGCGGGAAAGAGCCGATAGACCTGATTCGCATAATGAAGAATGGCTCTCTAAATAAGATAGACAATCCCTTTGTCTCCTGGTGGTTTTCTCGTTCTTCACCGCTGGTGGGAGTGGGGTATGAACTTGCCACTGGTAGAGATTATCTCGGCTATCCTATTGAGACACCAATGGAATACCTTAAATATATCGCTACCCGATTTGAACCTATCTGGATGGAGCAAGGAATCAACTGGATGATTCCCGGTGGGGCCAGAGACTATGAGATACCCGAAGGAGCAGCGCGGGTAGCGACTGCTGCGGGGGAATTATTTGGTCTCAGGACATTTCCCGAAAGTGCCTGGGTGCAATTCTATGACCAGGCTACCCAGATACTTAACACGATTCCCAAAGATACGTTAGCTAAATACTTTACTCAGGATGAGTTAACGAAGATTCTTGATATTCAGAAACAAGGCAAATTGGAATGGGGTATGTTGCCAGGTCCACTTCAGACGGAACTTTTATCAATGTATCCCGAATTAAATAATTATTACTCAACGGCTCAGGCTGATAATGCTCTGCGGAGTTCGGGCGTGTGGAAGGCATGGACACAGAGGACGACTGAGGAACAGACGATTTACTATAACAGAGGGAATGACCTCATGGGGCAAATCAGAAGCGGGCAACTTAATACCAAAGACCTCAGGACGGCGTGGGGCGATGCTGGGCAGAACTATGGTGTGATGCTGGATAGTTTAGAGAAAGACCCTCACTATCAAGAAATATACGACTACTTCGCTTCGCAGGCAGCGAAGGGGAATAAATATGACTGGAACATTGATTTAGCCCTAGCCGATTATCAACAGGTTATGTTTTCAGACTACACGAATGATAAAGGAGACTATGACTGGGATGCCAAGGATAAAGCGGTTGACGATTACATCACAAGATGGGGTCAGGATATGTACAACGTGATCAGGCAGATGTACTCGGATAAGAAATACCAGGCAGGACTTGACCCAGCTCTCGTTAGATTAGCAGAGGACAAGGACACATTAGGTTTGGGATACTGGCAGTTGCCTTACAAACCGCTTTATCAACTGGCTGAAGCCGATGTGCCAGCCGAATATCATACACTATGGTCACAATATCAGGGATTGTCCGATGCTGAGAAAGACCAATTCTTAACAGATAATCCTGATTTATCAAAGGATTGGAGAGCAGAATGGCGGGCTTCTCATCCCGAAGATGATGCCAGGCTTGCTCTATGGGGATATGGTGGGAAGTTACAAACTCAACAAGCCTATGACTTAGTGGTGAAGTGGAGTCAGGAACTCAATATCTCATTAGGCCAGATGGGGCTAGGATTGCCGCCCCAAAGTCTAGTACCAGATTACTTTGACTATACTAAACTCGCTGGTCAATACGGCGGGAATAGCATTGACGCTAAATTGTGGCGTTTACTCCATCCTGACTTTACTAACTGGGCGATGGATAACTGGGGATGGGTAGGCACTGCAAACTACAAGAGCATAGAATACTATCAAGATGAAATTGCAAAGCGAAATAAATAATTAACCGCCAGTTCCTGGTTGACCATACCACATCGCAGCTTGGGATTGGTTGATTCCAACAAAAATTAAAAAACAAATCATGGCGACAACAAACCAGAATACAGGGTTTGTTACTAATTCTATGAATGTTTCTTTGCCCCTAGAACGATTTTTCATACTATTTTAATCTATACCCGAAATAAATAATTGTCAAGTTAGGGTCGTTGGGTGAGCCACCACCTTTAAGAGTGGCAAAAAGTCGAGCCCGCTAAATGCGGGAATTTTTATTTAAGGAGGTATAAATGGACGAAACCAAAGGGAAACCAGAGGACTCTCTTCAGAAGCCTGGACAGACTTCTCAGGGAACCGAGGGGACTACTCCAACAACCAAGACTTACACCGAGGACGAAGTAAACAAGAGGATAAGCGATGCCCTCGCTGCTAAGGGCAGGGATGCCAAGGCACTAGCCGACAAAGAGGCAAGTCTTAATGCTAGAGATGAAGCTATCAAAGCTCACGAGGCTGAGATAAACGACATTAAAAGGCGGAGAGACGAAGCGGAATTAGAGGATGCCCGGCGTGACCCTACTAAATTGACTGCATACCAGGAACGGAAGGCTAGGGAGAAAAACCAACTAGATCTGCAAGCCGAAAGGGATGCACTCAAGAAGGATAGGGCAGCACTTGAGCGTGACAAGACAGAACACGCCGAAGCTCTTAAAGCAGCCCAGGAAACTCAGTTAGAGATTGAACTATGGGAAATCGGGGCTGAATTTAATGTCAACCCAGTGACTCTCAAGGACACGATGAAGGATCTCAACCTGACAACTGCTGAGCAAGCCAAGGCACTCGCAAAACGGATAAGCGAAACGCTGAAACGACCAGCGGAAAGCGAACCTCTTAAAGTTGACTCTGGTGTGACATCTGGCCATAAAGAATCTACGGCGGGCAAATCAGCACCACAGATTTATGCTGATACCTTCCGAAAAGAAAAATAATTTTACAGGAGGATTCACATGGCAATTACTGGATATTTTTCAAGTCCAGACGAAATGAACAAGCTGACGCAATCAAAACTATTGCCCGGTGTTGTTCAACAGGTCTATGAGGTTGGCCAACTTTTACCCCGATTGCCAGTCACAACCGTTGATGCTTATACACTAAAGTGGAACCGAGAGGGAACACAGCCTAGCATCTCTGAAAAGTCGAAGGGCGAGCAATATGGGTGGAAGGAAGTAGCCACCTACTCCCAGGTTACTCTGGGATTAAAGGAATATGGTGACCAGTGGGCATTGGTCAAGGGTGCTCAGGAGACCTACAAAGACCCCAATGATTACAGAGGGGTTATTCAGGCTCAAATCATAAAAGGAGCACTGAGAACTATTGAGGACCAGCTCATTTATGGCAATGCAACCACATACCCCAAGCAGTTTGATGGGTTGGACAAGCTTTGTGCTGCCACCGGCGGTCATAATGCCTGGGCTACTTACCAAGACTATGACATGGGCGGTGGAACTGTTGGTCTGTCAATCGCAGCCCTGCTCGGACTTATAAGGGCGTGCAAACCAAGACCGAGTTTCATCCTGATGCCTGGGACAATTCAAGACAAGTTGTTCATCTACTCGATGGGCAAGGCTGGGGCTATTGTGATGGCTCGGCAACCAGACGAGTTCGGCAAAATGATTTCCTTCGTCAATGGTATTCCCATTGTCGTATCGGATTTTATGACTACCGAGACCGACAACACCGGCGGGAAGGCTTCCACAGCCCTGGTGAGCGTTTACGCTATCAGAACCGGGTCTATTGAAGATGGCGGTGTCAGCCTCGTTGTTGGCGGTTCAACCGGTGGAAAAGATTTCTTCGAGGTCGATCACTTTGACAAACTGGAGGACTACAACGCTGAGGGCATCCGAGCTTACTGTTATGTTGCCCTGGCGATGGGTGCAACCACATCTGTGGCTCGTATTCATAGCATTTGCCAGACAACGGCGATAGATGCTACCAGTTAAGGGGGACTAGCTTAAACCCCCTAATCTAATAAAGGAGAACTAAATATGGGAACATTGTATAGCTTAGGACAGACATCAGTTGTCCGTAGGGGACTGCTCAAGTTAGCAATAAGCAATGCTAATGCTGCCGGTAATGCTGCCACTCTCGAAAACCCTGAAGATGCGATTATCCTCGTTGATAAGGTAGTGGCGGAAATCAGAACGGTAGCGGAGGCAGCTTCACAATTAGTGGTAGGCATAGGCGACAACGCCAGCGATAATGTTCTGAACGCTGCGGGGTATCTTCTCAATACCAATGCGTTGAACATTGGCCACAGTGTGACTGGACCCGCTGCTGGCATAAACTGCAATTGCCGGCTATCACCTAAGGGCACTACTACAAACGCCTTCTTACTCGTTGGCGTGGATGTAGCTGCTAACGCCGATAGTCTCGTAGGGGATGTCTACGTAGACTACATAATTCCGTAACCAGGAGGCTGCTATGCTAGATTTCGTTCTATACACCTGTTCTTACGGACAGGTTACTGTAGAAACAATTACCTGTGTAGAGAAGTTACACAACACAAATCACAGGTTCGAGTGGTGGTTCCAAACAGGGGACGCACTCATAAGCCGAAGTCGAAGCATAGTAGCCTACCAATTCTTAAAGAAAAACTGTGCACCCTATCTGATATTCCTTGATGGGGACATCATCTTTAGGGTCGAAGATATAGAGAAGTTACTAGATGCCCTGAATGGCGGTTTAGACGTTGTAGGTGGGCTATATCCAGTCAGGGGAGGGGCATTCTTAGCTCAAAGGGGCTGGAATGGGCAATTCCACATCTCAGGCGATTTGGAGGAAGTCCAGTTTGTCTCGACAGGCTTCGTTGGTATCACTCGTAATATTCTTGAGAAAATCACGAAGGATATGCCCGTTCTTAATAAAGGAAACTGGTCGGAATGTTGCCCAGTCTTTGAGGATGGGAAATACGAAAACATCTTTATCAGCGAAGATTGGGACTTTTGCAATAAGGTTAGACAGGCTGGGGCAAAGGTTTATGCCCATACCGGGATTCAACTTTCCCATCTGAAGGAAAAAATCTACACGACCAGAGAAGCCATAGAAAACATGACATGGAAGCCAGAGAAACAGGATATCTGGAATGACCTTGCTGAATATCTGGGGACAAAAGACCTTATGCCACAAGCCATAGCGACCAAGCAACTGGCTGATAAGTGGAAGGATTGGCAAGGCACAGTAGAGGAATTCTACAAAGACCCCGAAATTGGTCAGCTCTACCTTTATGACTTAGTGGGGTTTAATTCAGCAACCTTTTATAAGGAACAAAGGATGGCTGGGATCAAGAACGCCGAGCATTTACACATCCTCGACATCGGCTGTGGCATAGGGACTACTCTCTTGGAACTCTGCTGGGAAAATAAGAACCTGGTCGGGTATGACATCAGCGAGAAGGCATTAGACTTTGCGAGGTTCAGAGCTAACAAACTGGGAGCCAGAAATGTGAAGTTCACCAGCGAATTTCCAGAGATAGAAAAGTTCGACCTCATCATCGTCATAGACACCCTGGAACACATAGAGGACTTACGTAGCTTTCTCTTGAAGATAGGATCGGGAATGAAGGAAGGTGCCAGGTTCTATCATTATGATTGCTTCTGGGAACATGAAATAAGCCCGATGCACTTTGACCACAGTAAACATATAAACGAGTGGTTGAAAGAAGCGGGGTTGGTCGTCTTTGACCAGCACTGGTGCATTAAGAAGTGAAAGTAGCAATCGCTGGCGGATTTGACCCGATACACCCAGGACATATCAAGCATATAGAGGAGACTCTAAAGCTCGGTGAAATAATAATCATTCTGGCTCGGGACGACCAACTAATCAAAAAGAAAGGTAAATGCGTCATCCCTTATCAAGCCAGAAAACAAATCTTGGAATGGGGACTGAGGGGAAGAGGCCAGGTGGTAGAGAACATAGATACGGACATTACTTGCAAATCTTCCCTGCGACTCTATAAGCCGGACATCTTTGCCAAAGGTGGCGATACCTGGGACATAAATAATCTGCCTGAGAAAGAAGTCTGTGGGGAACTAGGCATCAAAATAATGTTCGGAGTAGGGGGTTACGATAAGCCCTATTCAAGTTCAAAGTTTAATACCTAATCACAAGGAGGTGAACTATGCCAGCAAAGAATGACGCGGAAAAACATTTTATGTGCATGGCACTGGCGGTCAAAAGACATGGGAAGGGTGTCTTAAAGGGAGTCAAGAATCCTGGACCGATTATCAAAGCAGCAAATTCAATGGATGAACAGGACTTGAAGGACTTTTGCCTTCAGCCAGTTCAAAAGTAGGTGAACAATGGCAAAGAAATTATGGATTCAAGGGGCTATCGGCGCTGAAGGGAGACTGAGAAAACATTTCGGCGTTAAGGAAGGCGAGACAATTCCCCCGGAGAAGATAGACGCGGAGATAGCATTATTGCATAAGAAAACTCGGGAAGTCGGGGGGGCAGGGTTGACACCGGATGAGGAATCTCTATTGTCTGCCTTGAATCTCGCCAAGAGGATGCGCGGATTTTCCAAAGGGCGCAAGAAAAAGTAGGTGAAGTATGGGTGTAAAGAATATATCATCCATTCGGGCGACAGTAAGGCAATTACTCAGGGATGAGTATTTGTCGGGTTCTCCATTTGAATTTGACGATGAGGAACTCAATGTCCATATTGGCGAAGTGCTTATAGAGATCTCAGAATACAAGTCCCAAGAAGTTCGGGAAACAGTAGTTAGCAATGGTACAAAGGAAGTGGACATTAGCACTATAACCAATTTATTGGAGATAATAAAGGTGGAATATCCCATTGGTAGTGACCCTCAAGATTTCGTAAAGTTCACCGTCTTCGGGAATACCCTACGCATCGAAGATACCACACCAGCTTTAGGGGCTAATATCTATCTCTATTGCTATAAGGCTCACCAATTAACCGAATCTACATCTAGTTTAAGTCCAGACCTTGAGAGAGTTCTGGTGGAAGGGACTGTGGCGAAGGCTGCTCTGGCATGGGTGAATAATATCCGGACACAAACAAATTTAGCCATTAGTACGATAGACACAATTAGTACAACGATAGGAAGCATGGATGCCCGGATTACCCAAGCAATAAACGATTTAGCCTCAGGCCGTGTCTTGATAGGCAGCAAGAAAACAGAGACCAATACAGCTATAGGTAATATGACGACTCGTATCAGCCAAGCCATAAATGACCTTACTTCTGGCAGAGCCTTAATCAATAAAATCAATATCGGTGGCGCACCAGAAAATGACTATGCCCAATATGCTGCAGTGGAACTCAACAATGCGGCACGATACCTAGAGCAGAGCAGGGGTTATCTGTCAGAGGATACACCCTCATCCGAATATGGCAATTATGCTGCGCGGGAACTAAATAACGCAGTCGCCTATCTGAATAAGGCTACAGGTTACTTCCGTACACTAACGGCACAGTTAGATGTGGCAGCGTCTGCCACTAGATACCAGGCTTGGGCAAATAATCAACTCATGATTTATCAAAATAGTCTTCGAATGATAACCAAACCAAAGGTTTGGGAATACTAAACAGGAGGTAAACAAACATGGCCGTAGGTTGGACAAATAGGGGAAAATACTTACTTATGGGGTATCTCTTCAGAGCATCAGCCCTTCCAGCGAATCTTTACGTAGCTCTGGTAACATCGGCGACTGCGCCAACCGCAGACACCAATACCCTGAGTCAGCTAACCGAGATTGCTGCTGGCAACGGATATACCACAGGTGGCTATCAGTTAACTGAGAACGCCACGGATTTTGACGTGTGGAGTGAGGATGACACTAGTGATTTAAGCAAGATTCAGCTCAAAGATATTGTCTGGACAGCATCGGGCGGGCCAATCCCAGCTTCGGGTAACGGAGCCAGGTATGCCGTATTAACCGATTACAACGCCACAGTAGGCAGTCGGCAAGTCATAGCATACTGGGACCTGGCAAGCGACAGAACAGTATCAAGTGGTCAGACATTAACCCTTCAAGACTGCGAACTACGCATCACAGAATCCTAATAGATAAGCAAGGTCAAGGATTATCAACACACAGGGGCAGGGATAACCCTGCCCCTTTTTGTAAGGAGCATTTATGTCATGGCTTTCAGATTGGGGTAAAAGAGTAAAACTCACAACTGACCATACAGATATAACTTTGGCACTGAGTGACTTTCCTATTCTTCTTCACGTCAGTGCATCTTGTGGCCGCAATAACGATGACGTTTCCTGTGTCTTTGATGAACTTCAAAGCGATGCCAATAGGTTCAAGATTGCGGTTACGACCTCTGATGGCACTACTCAATGCTATGTTGAAATAGAAAAGTGGGATGATGCCAATGAACAGGCATGGCTTTGGGTAAAAGCCCCATCTTTAAGTAGCACGGTTGACGATGACTTTTATCTCTATTATGGCTCCTCGCATGCTGATAATACAACTTATGTAGGTGACATTGGCTCTACTGCTGCTCAAACTGTTTGGGATAGTAACTTCAAGCTTGTCAACCACATGGATTATCTTAACCTTACAGACATGGCTACTAATCTGCCAACTTATCCAGCATCAGGAGTCGCTGGTGAGGTTTCTCTAATAATGGATGGGAGTCAATGTGATTGTTGGTATAACGCAGATGCGGGCTACTTAAACGTATATTATGCCTATGCCACAGATAGCGATTTGAATTCATACTCTACTTCTACTCTCTGCCTTTCAAATGTAATGCGAATTTTTGTTCTGAAGGAGGGCAGTACCTACTATTTGTTTGGTCATCAAGGTAGTTCTGGCTATGGCGATCTCTATTTATATAGTAGTACAAACAAAACCACTTGGACAATTATGAACAGTGGAAACCCAGTTCTTCATGCTGTAAGCAGCGGGATGTACAAATACATCTGGAATATCGGGGTGGTAGTCATAGGCTCCACCTGGCATATGTTTATTGAGTGTGGCTCGCAAAGCAGCCAGAGTGACGTCGGGGTAGCCTACTCTTATTCTACCCTAGCCGATTTGAACTGGGACACGCACAGGACGGCAACCGCTATCATACCTGGAGCGAGTAACTGCCAGCCTGTTTATGTTCCTGACCGAAATGCCATTCTCCTTATGACTACATATCGGGCTTTAGTTACGGATTATTGGGATATAAATGCCTTCCATGCAAGCGTATCAGACGATTTATCGCTGGCTGCAAGTTGGACTCAATGCCGGAACTTTTCCATCAAGTATCCCGCCATACACAGTACTGACCCCCACCTAGTCGTTGCTGGAGATGCTTTTGATTACAACATCGTAATATCATACCTTTATAATCAAGGCGATGGTGGCAATAGACAAGCCTGCATAGATTTGAGTCTGGATGATTTCTATGATGCTATTCAATATGGTATTGATAGCACTTCAGGGAAATATGATGGCACTAAGAGAGGAACATTTGAACCTGCCCAAATAACTGGGAAGATAGCTGGTGCACAGAACTTCGATGGCACGAATGACTACATTACAATCCCTGACCCATTTTATGTACCCGGTATAACCATAGAGTGCTGGGTCAACATGGACGTCGTAGCAGATTATAAATACTTTGCGAATAAAGATTACGTTACGACTGGAAACCGCGAGTATAGCTTATGCCTGGATACCAGCAACCTAATATTTTTCGTCTGGAATACCTCGAACGCACTAGGATATAGGAGAGGCACTACCACTTTTCAAGCAGGAACAGGGTATCACTGTGTGGCTACCTATGATGGAACTACTATAAAACTTTTCCTTAATGGAGCAGAGCAGTCCTACGCAGCCTATGTATCTGTAAGTGGAAACTTGCAGAATACTACACAGCCCCTAACTCTTGGTTATAGAGCAAGCGCAACCCCTGATGGGTATCTGGACGGGCAAGAGGATGAGGTCAGAATTTCCAATGGAGCGAGAACAGTAGCTTGGATAAAAGCCACCTATGAGACTGAAAGAGATGATTTATTAGATTGGGGAAGTGAGGAAATATTTGTAGTACCATTTAGAAATTATTATCCGCATATTTTGGCTCACTAAAGGAGGTGAACAATGCCAAGAATTTACAGTATAGTAGCTACTAACGCAACAATGGTAACTGGGGTTAATGTCCTGGTGGGCATTTATCCTGTTGCCACTCCACCTGCTGCAGGGTCGGTGCTGATAGTTAAAAGGGTGGAGATTTCCCAGAACGCTAATGCCACATCCGTACAGGTAAGGGCTGCTATGTCATTCAGAACTGGTGGCTACTTGACTGTTGCTACTGTCACACCGACTCCGAGAAAGGCTGGTGGCGCTGCTTCTGCTATTGTCGGTATAGCGGGCACATTAGCTGCGGGTAAGTGTGGAATCACGGGCTCGGCAGACGCGACTCCGGCTTATACCGACACTCATGTTGCCTCATTTAACAGTCTTAATGGCTGGCTATGGATTCCAACTCCCAATGAGGAGATTTATGTAACAGGAGCATTGGCCTTTGTAGTGAGATTTCTGGCCGATCCTGCTACTTTAACAGGGTGGAACTGCACAGTAAACTTTGAAGAACTCTATTAGGAGATTAAATGCCTATTTGGAGGAAACTACCGCAACCACAGCAAGCACAGGTTAAATTCACAATAGAGGGGGTATCAATCGCCATTACCCCCTCTATTGTTTCGGCGTTAGCTTCTGTTGTCTCCCCAATCGTACAGTTATCAGAACCAACGTCACCCGTAGGCATTACTCAGCCTGCCTCAAATATAGTCCCTACCACTGCCACCATTAACGGCAAGATTTCAGACGATGGCGGGGCTAACTGCGAGGGAAGATTCAGGTATAGGGAAAATGTATTACTTACTATCCAGCCAGCTACAAAGGATACATACCTTCAAAGTAGTGCTCCTGATACTAATTATGGGAGCGGAACTGGAGTTACTATTTATGACTATTCTAGCAATACACGAAGAGGGTTACTTGAATTTCTTATAACTTCAATCCCAACAGGGGCGATAATTGAGTCTGCTAAATTAGATTTATATTACGCATCTTATTATAACTATAACCCTGTGGGGAAAACGGTGTGGGCTTATCGTGGGACGAGAGCTGATTGGGTAGAACTAGAGGCTACATGGAATAGTTACAAGACAAGTACTGCATGGACTACTGCTGGTGGGGATTACACTGCAACTGATGGGGTGAGTGTCGCCATGCCAGCCTCTTATGGGTGGGTGGAATGGGACATAACCAACCAAGTATTATATGCCCAGACAAACTCTGTTCCTGTCGAAGTCCTCGTGAAATTCAGTGCTGAAAACCAAACTACAAATCGCACCTCTCTTGACTTTTACAGTAGTGACTATGCAACCGCCTCCTATCGCCCCAAACTTATCATCAAATACTGGATTCCTACGGACTGGGATAATAACGGAGGTTCTTACTATCGCACAAACGCCACCTTCCTCTCTAACTTAACTTCGTTAGTTGCTGTTACCGAATATGAATATCAGGTGCAGGCCAAGAACTCAGCAGGGGAAGGAATCTGGAGCAGTTCGGCGTATTTTACTACTGCCCTTACTCCTTCTTTTATCCAGGCGATAGGCTCGGTTATCGCACCGACGGTAGTATTTGGCTCACTCAGCATTACTCCGTCTCCAGTGCAAGCGGTAGCCTCCATAGTAGCCCCGACAGTAGTATTGGGTTCGCTCAGTATTACTCCCTCTTATGCTCAGGCTATAGCCTCAGTAATAGAACCAACAGCGTTAAGTGAGGCAAGGGTTACTCCTGATTTCGTGTCTGCCATTGCCACAGTATCTCAACCTACGGTATCAATAGTTGTCACGGTGCTGAGCTTTGTTGAGACCACTCGTCAAAGAGTTACGCCAGCAACTACAGGAAGCTGGGTAGATATAGATTTGTCTTCGTATATTCCCGCCGAAGCGACAATGGCGATTCTCCATGTAAGGAATAGTGGTAGTGCTGCCTACCAGTATGGCTTGAGAACTAAAGACCCAGCCGTAACTGATAGCAGATACGCTCAACTTGATATTACCACTCAATGTTGGGCAATGGTTAAGGTTGGCACTAACCGAAACATTCAAGCCTGGATTGGAACTGGTGGGTCAAGTAGCATAGATATCTACATTACTGGCTACACACTGGCAGGAGTAACTGGCTTAGTCAATGGTGTATCGTTTGCTCCCACTACTGGTAGCTGGCAAACCATAGACCTATCCTCTTATGTTCCAGTAGGAACAAAGGCAGCTATCTTTGAGGTTCATAACTCTTCGGCTACTGCCCGAGGCTATGGACTCCGTATGTATGGTAGTGGAGATAATAGAGCAGCATCTTCCCGTTATAAGAATCAGTTTACTTTCATTGTAGGGTTGGATAGTAGTCGTAGATGTGAGGCATACAGGATAAATACTTCAGTAGGATTTTACCTACTCGGCTATATTAACTTCGGCGTGGTAATGAACCTTAATGCTACCGCCATGACCTTAACAGCCGATGGCTATTACCATAATTTACCAGCCATAGGCGGTAATGCCAGCTTTGGCTTCTTTGAAGTTAACGCTACAACAAACGTCAATTATGCCCTACGTAAGAAAGGCGATGTAAATGACTATTATCACAATGCCTACTTCCATCCTTTTGCGATTGTACCCTGTGATGCTAATGGCCTCGTAGAAGGGAAAATCGCTTCAACCGCTGTTGGATTCTATCTAGCTGGCTATGCTATTCTTGCAGGCTTAATTATCATACCTTCTCCTGCCCAGGCAGTAGGAAGTGTTGTCGCTCCGACAGTAGGACTTACTGCACCCACTATCACACCCACACCGGTGTCTTGTATTGCTCAAGTAGCTCAGCCAAATGTAGTTCAAGGAAATATACTCTACACGCCGGAGTCGACCAGTGCCATAGCAAGGGCTATTGACCCATTTATCATACTTAGTGGAATAGTTCCCGAACCTGTAAGTGCTATTGCTGGTATTGTTGCTCCCGTTATCATCCTGACCTCGATGACAATAACTCCCACGGAAATTACAGCCATCGCAGAAGTGAATATTCCCAATGTATTAGTCGGCGGAGAGCTATACATCACTCCTGAGTATATCCAAGTTCTCGGCGATACGGTAAATCCTACCGTAGTTTTAGGTTCTATCATTGTAATACCGAATCCTGATTCAGCCATTGGGCAAGTCATTCAGCCGAATGTCCGACAGGGCGATTTGCACATAACTCCCGCTTATGGTTGGGCATTAGGGCAGGTAATTGCTCCAACAGTCTATGCTGGTGTAATTTTAATATCGCCAGACTCAGCGCAGGCCATAGCCAGAGGGTTATCACCGACTGTTATCGAAGGTTCAATGACTATCACCCCGACATTTCTCAGAGCTATTGCTCAGGCTATCAGTCCTGCGGTGACTCAGGGCTGGGAAGGCAGGAAGTTGCACTTGGTCATTTCTACCAGCCAGGCTCGGAGATTAGCCATATCCACCTCACAGAAACGCAAGGTCGAGGTTATGACAGGAGAATAAAATGCACATTGAGAGCATCATTCAATACACGGCGAAATCATCGGTCAGAACAATCGTATCTGTTTTTGATGATAACGATGAGCTGGTTGACCCGACTTCAATTTTGATTACTATTACTGACCCGAACGGGCTAGTAAAAGTCACGGCAGAGGAAATCATCACAAGCGGGAAAATCGCAGAAGGTATCTATGACCACTACTATAATACGGCAGCCGACTCTATAAAAGGATGGTGGCACGGGATAGCCGAAGTTATTGACGGCTCGGGGCCAACTGCTAGAACTAGCATGGGGAATTATAGTTTCGAGATAACATGAGAACACTAACATCAACTTTATTGGCAGCCCAGAAAGCTGTCTCTATAGATGCTTTGACCAATATTGTCCTGACTTATAGTTCATATTCCTATATCTATACCAGAACTAGGATACTGGATATTACACACACAGAAGACGGCAATCTTCAGTCCTGCGACATAGTTTTAGACAATAGCGATGGAGTCCTAACTAATCTTGACCTGAAAGGATATAAGGGCGTTCTCTCCTTTGGGGCAGTAACTTCTGGGGATGAATATTCTGCTTGTGCTCCTATGTGGGTGATCCCGCAAAGGTTTGATTCCGTCCCCGGTAAACTGGTATGCACTCTTTCCTTAGTCGGCATTTGTAATCTAATGGCTGATGATAAAGCCAGCGAATCTTATATCCCAGACGCCACCGACACCAAGCCAGTCAAGACAATAATCAACCAGATTCTAGGGGCGACACTAGCCTGTTTCAGTCATTGCACAGCCTACACAGTTGTTTGGGATAGTGAAGACAGCCTGATTAACACCTACACTCCTAAGGATGGATTTAGGATTTATGCCGGTGGAGATAGGCTATCTGCCGTCAATCGCCTTTTGGATTATACCAAGTGCGTGATGAGGGCAAGAGGAGACGGATGCATACATATCTTTGTGCCTACTACCAGTGGCGCAACCTATGATTACGAATATACCCTACAGAGTGGGCATACCTTCTTTGCTAAAGCACTACGGAATAGACTGGTCATTCCCAATTATATCAAGGTAATGTCTCGTAAAGATGACACTCCTCAATATAGCGGGACTGCGACTGACGCTGTATCCTATGGAATCCTTCCTAAGCAGGACTTTTATCAGACATATCTCGCTAGCAATGACCAGGCAACTCTTATAGCTCAAGCGATGTTAGCTAAGGCTCAGATGTGGTGCGAGGCGGGCTCAGCTGACGTTCCTCTGAATGTCGGTGCTGAGGTTTACGATTATGTTAAGGTTACTGACCAAAGGGAAGGCGACTATCGTGTAGGTAGCATAGGGCGATTGGTTCGCCACTACACAGCTAATAAGAACGAATGGCGAATGACCTTTACCTTTGGAAATTGGCAAAATGTCCGCAAAGCATTAGCTGACCTGGGTGTTACCAGCGATGACTTAACGAACTACTTTGCACGGCTAAAAGTTGGAGACCTCTATGTTGAAAATCTTGATGCCTATTTGGATGAGATAAATGATGGTCCTGATGTCTATGTAAGGCAGAAGTCATTACATCTGGACGCTACGGGAGTCTATCTAACAGAGAATACACTTTACACCATCAGATTACCAGGAGGGCCACAGCACAGTCTACACAAACAAGCTACGGCACCATCTAGCCCCGCGGTCGGCGATTTCTGGATTGACACTAATTACATACCTAATAAGGTCAAGATGTGGAATGGGACATCGTGGGCTGAATTAACAGCGGCACAAGTCGCTGAATTCAATAGAGGTACGATTTACAGAGAATTAAAATCCGTAGCCTTGACAGCTGATGGGCTAGTAGTCTTAGACCGAGTGCAAGTAGGCACTTACGGACTGACACTGAGCACTGCTCTATCGGCAGGCAAGATAAAGCTAAGTTCAGCGGGGCTTGATACCTCTTGCGGTTACAGCCTAATCAAGACTATTGATATTGATGCAACGACCGGAAGTATTAAGGCTTCAGCAATCGTCCAGAGTGCACTTTATAAATTGGTATCTGAAGACCAAATAGCAGCATGGGAAGGATATGCGGATGATGCCGCGCAGGCACTTCTCAAACTCGCTGATATAGCCTCAGATAGTAAAGTAACGCCAGTTGAAAAAAAGGCAGTTAAGGTGGACTGGGATGCCATAGTGGATGAGAAGCCTGGAATAGTTATCTCAGCTACGGCAGTTGGGGTTTCAACCACTGCTTATATTAGCGCCTATAATAGCCTAAATACCTACCTCAACACAACACTCGGGGTCTTCAATGATATGTCAGCCACTACTACTGTCACTAGAACTACATGGAACTCTCAATGGGAGTCATATTTTGGGGCAAAGGTAGACATTCTCAACGCTATTTACGGCAAAATTTATGACCTTGCTGCCAATGCTTATGACATTGGGGTTGCGGCTGAAAGTAAGGCTGAGGGTAATATCATGTATGGGTATGCCAATTTCAACGGGTATGCTCAAGCTAAAGGTGTTTGGTATCAGACTGGCGGCGTGAAGATCAGCGGGGCTTCTGGTATTCTCATATATGGTCAAGATTATGCGCTCCGAACAAGGGCAACCGAAAATGGGCCTGACCAGTGCTATGTAGGCTCGGATGGAGCGATTTATGCTGCTGCAGGGAATGTTAAATTGGATAGTGTTGGTATCACCCTTAAAGGGGAGACACTTCAATTTTACTATGGCACTGGCTATAAGGGATACATTAAGGGCGTTACCGGCGGGCTGGTAATTTGGGCTCAAGGACAATTATCGTTGGCCGTAACATCAGGTGGGATAGACTTAGCAACTCAATCGGGTTATGGTCTTGACCTTCTGGGATGCGATTTTGTTGACTTGCCTCAGTTAAGTTCTGCCCCTGCTGCCAGCGATGGCAGACTATTCTTTAATACCGCTGTTCATCAAGTACAAGTGTATTTTCAGGGAGCTTGGAGAAACATAACCACTTTCACATAGGAGGCGAATGGACATTCAAAAAGAATTAGATGACGCAAAGCAGAGAAGGCAAGAGACGGTAAACCAAATCAATGGTTTAGCCGAGCAAAAGCAACAATTAGAGAACCAGAGACAATCTCTCTTGGCTGAGGCTCTAAGACTGGACGGGGAAGTCAGGTTCTTAGAACGACTTTCCAAAGACGGCGACAAACCAAAGGAATAATATGCCTTTCATAGAGGATGTGGCAGAATTTGAATGTTGGCTGGACAAGATGCTCAAGGATGCCAAAGAGAAATTAAACATGACCGATGAAACAATCGCGTGGATTCTACTCCGAGAAGGGACGGCATACTATTTCAAAACGCTGGGGAATGCACCTGAGAGACCCAAGGCTGCCCCTTAACCGCCTTTTGCGTAATCTTTACCCCCTAGTCTATTATCCCTGGTGTAAAAGCCAGGGAGCCTTTTTTATTTTAGTAATGTAAAAGGTAATCCAGCATGGTTACTTTCTTATACCGTGTTTCCTGTCGCTGCTTTGTTACAGTTCTTTGCTTTTCTACCTGCCTGTATTTTGTTACTGTTCTCTCTGCCTCTACTTCCTTTGTGCTGGGCGTAACTGTATAGCTCCAAGAATCGAAACCGCAGTTTGCGGGATACGGATTATCGGCAGTATATCTGGCGGTCTCTGTATCGTTTGGATCCAGATGCAATTCTCGTTGGTCAGAGGCAAACATGGCAGTAGCTTTGATACTGCCTGGTGCTATGAAAGTGCAAACATAGATAACTGAGAAGTCAACAGTGAATGTTCCAGCGATGCTGTCCTTATTTCGTACAACAACAGAAACCGCAGTCGTATCCCCATCAATGCGTTCTTTAGTGTCAACGACTTCATAATCTAATGGGACAGTCTCGGTATAGGGCTCTGTGGCATTATAGGGTTCGTTCTCGTAATAAGTCGCAGTGTCTTCATAATCAACTGTGACAGCATAAGCCACTTCCTTCAAGGGGACAAGACAAACGACAAGAGCAATAATTGCTATGACACTGATAATTATCCCAGCCTTCTTCATTTTAACCACCCATTATTATTCTAATTCCTTTCTTGAAAATGTCAACCCCTCTATGTAAAATTTTCCAAAAGGTGATGACTTTTGCATGTAAATTATAGCTAAAAGGGGGCTTGACAAGTTTGTAAAGGGGATTTACAATAAGAGCACCATGATAACAAAGCGAATACAGAGACGAGATGAGAACATTAGACGGTATCGCCGAGAACATAAAACCACATACCGCAGGATGGCTAAGATATTCAAATTAAGCCATACCCAGATTATGAATATAATTAAGGCAGGGAATGGTGAGGTAATTAAATGAGGCAGGCAATCAGACTCTTAATCAGCAGGTTCAGGGTTCGATTCCCTGGCGGCTCACATTGGATACCGTATCACCCTCAAATGGCATGGGGCGTGTCACTTGATGACAGTTGGCTGACAAGAACCCTGGAAATGAATTTTTCCTGGATAAGGGATATTGTTTAGTGTATCGATAATAGTTATTTGGGTGTTGGTTTTGTCCCGAACTCGGCTCGGGTGCGAAGAAAGCGAGCTATGTCTTCTCGGTTTATTACTCCAATGACTTTCCCGGCTTCCATTACTGGTATGTGGTTGGCACTTTCCCCATTCATTTCCTGAAGCACACTCAAGATATCTTGGTCAGCATAAGCTACCTTTAATTTACTGGCCGGGGTCATGATATCCTGCACGGTGGTGGTTGGCCAACGGCTGCGAGGGGCTTTCTTTATCTGCTGGATGGTGACCATGCCTTCTAAGTCAGTTCCCCAGCTTATTAGAAAGCAGCTTCGCCCCGTGGGCAATACATATTGAGGGATTAAGGGACAATCATAGTCCGTAACCTGGCGTACTGTGATACCCATAAGAGCATCGTGGAGTAAAACCTGCTGATAACTAGCTCTGGCTGCGTTGCTAAGGAACCAGCCAATGAATATTAGCCACATGCCGTTAAGCCAGTATTGAGGGAAAAAGATGATAAGGGCAATGCCTCCGGCAATGAAGGCATAAGCTATTCCTTGCCCAACTTTGGTAGCGGTGCGGGTTGCTCTATGGTAATCGCGGGTTCTTTGCCACACGAGGGCACGAAATATCCTGCCCCCGTCTAACGGAAAACCGGGAATTAAGTTAAATACAGCCAAAAGCACATTTATCCAAGCTAGCCACCACATTAAGCCGGCGGCCAGGATTTGATGGGTTCCAGCCAGTAAAAGATGCAATCCGTAGAAAATACCAGCCAGAGCCAGGCTGGTCAACGGGCCAACTATGGCTATTGATAGTTCTGCTCTGGGGTGGGTTGCTTCCTTAGTTATCTGAGAAACACCGCCGAAAACAAAGAGGGTAATCTCTTTAACCGGGATATTATTACGAATAGCCAGGATGCTGTGGGCTAGTTCATGGGTAATGATGGAAGCAAAAAAGAGCAAACTGGTTAATATACCCAAAATTATCCTCTGCCCTATGGGATAAGTTTGGTTTACATCGTAAAATACGAGGGAAAATGTAACCCAGGCAAAGATAATAAACCAGGTATAATTGATTCGCAGGGGAATACCGAAAACTCTACCTAAACTTATATTACCACTCATCGTCCTTCTTGACGCATAGTGCAACCGATAAACTTGTAAACTAATTTAGCCAGTAGAAAAGCGCAAGAACCTGGCCCCTCCCCGGGGCAAAATTCCATTAAATCGAAGCCCACTACATGCTTGTGAAGGGCAACTGATTCTATTATATCTAAGACTTGCCGCCATGACATGCCGTCGGGCTCAGGGGTACCTACTGCCGACATAACGGAAGGGTCGAGAACATCTACATCTATGGTGACATAGACCTCTTCGCTAAGCGAGTTCACTATTTGATCTATGGAAGCTGTACTCAATGCCAAGTCAGCCATATAAAAGGGCTTCAAATTGTTTTGGGTTAAGAATTGTTTTTCTTCCCAGCTAAGGCTGCGCACTCCTACCTGGGAGATAGGACAAAGCTCAAAGATGCGGCGCATAACACAAGCCTGGCTATATTTAGTCCCCAGATATTCATCCCGGAGGTCAGCATGGGCATCCAGTTGCAACACGGAGAGTCTGGGGAATGCTTCCTTGAAAGCTCGAACTGCCCCTAAAGAAAGGGAGTGGTCTCCACCAAGCAAAACTACAAATTTCTCCTTTTGTATTAAGCCTTTAACCACCTGATAAACTCTGCCAATCATATCCTGGGGGCTGCTCAGCAGGGGTTCTACGTGGGGCAGGGTAGAAATACCAACTTTATATATCTCGCGGTCCAGGTCTAAATCATAAAGCTCTAAATACTGAGAGGCATCGATAATAGCCTGTGGGCCATGGCGAGATCCGCTTCGCCATTCGCTGGTGCTATCGTAAGGGACAGGCAGAATTACAGTCTTGGCTTGCTGTAAATCTGAATAAGGTGATTCTAATCCAGCAAAGACCTCATGTGGCAAGAATGTCCCCTCATGCCAATAAGCAGAGGGCTCAGGATGACAATCATTGCTGAGTGCTGGGTTCTGCCTTGGGCCAGTCTCTATCAATAAGGCAGGTTCTCAATTTAACCAGCTGAAATCCCTCTCGAAAATCTTCTATTGCTTTTTCGGTATCAAAGTCCTTGCAGGAGAAAACGTCTATGTTAATGTAATTCCGCTCGACAAAGGTATGGATGCCAATGTGACTTTCCGCTATAAAAACAAATCCCGATATTCCCCAATCCTCTAATATCGGTCCTATATACTTAATCACATATGGCGGTGAAATCCTGGTCATCCCAATCCTAGTGGGATAGTCTTCCAACCACTTCCGGAGAAAATTCTCGTCTCGGAGAAGTTTTTGGTTGCTAGAATAGCCATCTATAATTAAGTGCATCAGACCTCCTCGAGCAACATCCTTCTTAAATCGAAAAGGGCGGCATAAACTGCTCGTTGCTTCGTTCTGGAGAGATTTCCACGGAGCGTATGAGTGAAGGTTTGCTCAAATTTATCACTGCTCAGGCCTATGAATGCTTCGCCGGAATTTTTATCGGGGTTTATGTTACCCCCAACACCTATGCCGATATCGGTTTTCAAATTTCTGCGCGCAGTCTCAGCCATTGCTTTGGCTACCTGAGTGCTTTCCTTGCCGTATTGCTCCATAATGGAAACATCAACACCACAAGCTATTTTAGCCTCATCACAGCAAGCTAGCAATCCCCCCTTGAAATAAGTACAGCTTTCCTGGCCACTGGCGATGGTGCTGCATAGAAGTCCCTCAGTGCAAGATTCCATAGTGGCTAAACTCAAGTTTTTGGCTCTGAGCAACTCTCCAATAACAGAGCCCAGGGTATCATCGTCCACCCCCCAAATGTAGGGAGCAAGAATGCTTCGGATTTGTTCTTCGCTTTGGGCAATAAGGCGTTGAGCCTCTCTTTTTCCCTTGGCCTTGGCTGTGATACGCAGATAAACACCGTCGGGATTGATATAGGTAGCCAGGGTGGGGTTGGATAGTTTGGAAATATGGGCTACCAATTCATCTACCTTGGCTTCGGCCAGCCGAAAAGTCTTGATTGTCCGGGATAAGATGATCCCTCCAGTTATCCTTTGCTTCAGTTTGGGCAAAATGCCTTCTTGCCACATCATTTTCATCTCATCGGATGGCCCAGGTAGGGCTATAATTATGTGGTCGTCTTTCTCAACCCACCAACCTGGCGCTGTGCCCATACGATTGGCAATTATTTGAGCCGAAGGGATGATAGTCGCCTGCCTGATATTGCTTTGTGGTATTTCCCCAAGATAGCGGCGGAGCAAATCCTGCAATTCTTGCCATACCTTCTCATCGACTTTCAGTTCCTCATTCACTAGCTCGCCAATGGCCTCACGGGTAATGTCATCTTGAGTAGGTCCCAATCCCCCTGTGGTGATAATAAGGTTTGCTCTCTTCCAGGCTCGCTTTAAGGTATCCACCAACCTTTTCTGATTGTCGCCTGCCGTGGAGATAAAATATAAGTCAATTCCCAGCAATGGTAATTGATTGGCTAGGAAGGAAGAATTGGTATCAATTATATTGCCCAGTAAGATTTCTGTGCCAACGGGTATTATCTCTGCCTTCATTTTTCAATTATAGACTGTCAGTTGACGGTTACTTTAGCATTTGGGTGCTGAGATGCCGAGGTATTTCTGCACTATGGCCATAGCGCAATATTTGCCACACATGCTGCAAGTTGCCCCGCTAGCCGGTATCTTATTGTGGACTTGCTGTGAAAGTTCTGGGTCCAAAGATAATTTAGCTTGGGTTTCCCAGTCAAGAGCCTTGCGGGCCCGGGACATTTGTTCATCCCATTCTTTAGTACCTTTTACACCTTTAACAATATCGGCAGCATGAGCAGCTATACGAGAAGCGATTACCCCTTCTTTAACATCCTCTATACTGGGGAGGGAAAGGTGCTCAGTAGGAGTAACATAGCACAAAAAGTCTGCGCCAGCAGCAGCCGCAATTGCCCCTCCAATAGCGGCGGTTATATGGTCGTAGCCAGCGCCGACATCAGTCACTAATGGCCCAAGAACGTAGAAAGGTGCCCCACGGCAGAGGCTCTTTTCCAATTGAACATTAGTGGCGATTTGGTTCAGTGGCAAATGCCCAGGACCTTCTATCATGGCTTGAACGCCAGCTTCCCTGGCCTGTTCCACTAATTCACCAAGGATAATTAACTCTTGGACTTGAGCCCTGTCGGTGGCATCAGCTAAACATCCGGGACGCAAGCCATCGCCCAAACTTAAAGCGAAATCGTACTCAAGAGCCGAATCCAGCAAGCGGTCATAATATTGATATAAGGGATTTTCTTTATCATTGTGGAGCATCCAACCGATGAGAAAGGCTCCACCTCGAGACACTATGTCTGTCATCCTGCCCTGCTTTTTAAGTCTGGCCAGAGAAGTCTCGGTTACTCCGCAATGGACGGTCATAAAATCAACACCATCTTTGGCATGTTTTTCGATTACAGCGAAAATATCATCCACACTCATGTTTACGATGGCTCCACGATTCTCAATAGCTTCAATACCCGCCTGATAAATGGGCACCGTCCCCACCGGCACAGTGCTAGCATTCATGATAGCTCTCCTGATAGCTGAAATATCGCCTCCGGTACTCAGGTCCATAACAGTGTCAGCACCAAAGTCGGCGGCGGTCTGTAATTTTCTTAATTCCGTGTTCAAATCACAAAAATCTGAGGACGTACCTATGTTGGCATTGACTTTGGTCCTCAGCCCCTTGCCTATGCCGCAGGGGATTAGATTTGTGTGATTAATGTTGGTTGGAATTATGATTTCACCCTCAGCTAAGCCTTGGATGATAAAATCCGTCTCCACCCCTTCTTTTTCAGCTACGTGCTTTATTTGAGGTGAAACAGTACCCTTTCGCGCTAGCTCTAATTGGGTCATTTTCCTAAAAACCTCGCATAAGTTACAATAAAACTAAAGTATAAAACAGAGCAATTATCAATGCAAACGCAACCCCGGTGATAACAAGACAAACAAAAGCGAGTGACTCTCTTGCAAATTCAAGACAGAGCCTTTAAGGTTTCCTTCTGGGTTTTGAACAATTTAACTATCCCTTGCCGAGCTAAAGAAAGTAAGGCATCAGCGGTTTCTTTAGAGAAAGGTTTCCCCTCGGCAGTTCCTTGAATTTCCACAAACTCATTTTTGTCGGTCATGACCACGTTGAAATCAACTTCGGCTTGGTAATCCTCTTCGTAGCAAAGGTCAAGTAGCATATTGCCATTCACAATGCCCACACTGGTGGCTGCTATCATTTTATTTAATGGCATAAATGGCAAAACACCCTGCTTCCTTAAGTTATGGAAAGCGTGATAAAGAGCAACGTATCCGCCAGTGACAGCCGCTGTTCTGGTGCCGCCGTCTGCTTGTAATACATCGCAATCTACTATAAACGTCCTTTCTCCCAGGATGGCTAAGTTAGTCGCTGCCCTTAAGCTGCGGCCGATAAGGCGTTGGATTTCCTGGCTTCTTCCCTCTGTCCTATCGCGCGGTGTGCGAGTAATTGTGGAACGAGGCAGCATGGCATACTCTGCAGTAACCCAACCCTGGCCACCACCTTTAAGAAAGGGAGGTACCCGTTCATCCATGCTCACGGAGCATAATACTCTTGTTTGCCCCAGTTCAATTAAAGCTGAACCCTCGGCGAAACTCTGGTACCCTAAAATTATGCGCACGGGGCGAAGATCATTGTCAGCTCGGTTATCTATTCTTGGCATACTAGGAAAAGTATAGCAAACTATCCAACAATCTGCCTATCTATTTTGAGTTGTGATTCACTGCCGTTCTCTTTTCTGATAGGTCTCGATAAATCTTTCGAGAGAGCGGTCATAAGTCCTTTCTACATCGTCGGGGAAAAAGCAGGCTGGTAGCTCGCCTGCGTGCCAATGGTATCTTAGGCATTCGCAGCAAATGCCCTTTCTACTGCACGGCTCATAGGTGCAGTTACATTTTTCCTTGTTTTGCTCCATGGTACACTCTCTCATATTCGCTCTCCTTCGCTAATTGTTTAGATAAATGCCGCTTTGCTCCCAAGTCGGAAGGATACTATCTAGTAAATATAAGGACACGAAGCTGCGCTGCTTTCCCAAACATATGCTATCATATGCCAAAACAGAGGTATTGAAAAGGCAGGCAACAGATTGCAGTTACCTTTTGATGCTTATCTTGATATTGAGACCACAGGCTTATGCTCGTTTTATGACGAAATAACCGTTATTGGCATTTGTTTAGCCAATGATGGTGGGAATAGCTTGGTTCAACTTGTTGAAAGTGACGTAACTAAGACTAACTTGCTCAGGGCCTTGCGTTGTGTGGATAAAATTTATACATACAATGGCAGTCGCTTTGACCTTCCTTTTATCAAGTTCCGTCTAGGGGTGAATCTGATGGAGCATTTTCATCATCGTGACTTGATGCATGATTGCTGGAGGAATAACTTATATGGTGGCTTCAAGGCGGTAGAGCGGCAATTAGGTATTCCCCGAAGGCTGCAGGGCATTGGTGGAGCAGAGGCAGTGATGCTTTGGTGGAGATATCAGATTCACCATGACAAGAAAGCACTGGATTTGTTGCTGGAATACAATAAAGAAGACGTGGTTAATCTGATGACATTGAGGAGGAAGTTGGAAAGGTTCTCAAAATCAGGGCATTGTTAACTTGGGATGTATTCTGCTATCTCATTTAAACAGGAGTCCAAGCAAATACTCTGCGAGTTTTGATAGTTGCTCTGCAATATCACCCACGACGGTTGCTATCTTGGCCATGGTTGAGATGCTCGCTTGTTTTGTGTCCCAGGGAAAAGATTCATCATAGCAATACAGATCGTTAAAGGCCGCGGTAATTTCATATTTGTCTAGGCTAGAATCAGGGTTGGAAAGCCCGAACCAGGAATACCAGGAAGAGAATTGGGCAGGTGCTTGGGATTCTATCCTCCGCCATTCCCCGTCGTGATACCAATTCTCTATCAGGAAGGCATGTCCATCCTCTTCACCATCAACACCAAGGGTGACATATACTCGCTCCGCATCAATGCCATAGGATCTGAGAAGAGAGCATAATAAGATGGAAAAGTCCTCGCAATCCCCAGTGCGATAGAGCAAGGTTTGTTCAGGAGTTTGCCAATAGTCCTTTCCCCATCGCTCTTCATCAGACATATAATGTATATTGGTAGCGACCCAGTCTCGGATATCATCAAAGCCAGCTTGAGAGAGTGTGTAGGGAGGATCACCGAGGATATCTTGTAGAGCTTCCTTAACCGGCGGGCATTCGGGCATGATGTAGGACTTGAATTCAGACTCCGTCGCCGGAAGCCAATTAGCAATAGGATTCGCCGGGTGAATGATGAAGTTGACGCAGCTCAACCCGGATACGATGAGCAAGCCAAGCGCAGCTCCATAGGCTAAAGGGATTAGAAAGCGCTTTTTCACACGCAAGCCCCGCTCATTTTAAGTATCAGTCTAGTTTTCCAGGACTAAACTTAGAGATATTACTTTCTCTTGACCACTGACTTCACTGCTTCTTCAATGTCTGTGGCGGTCAATCCATATCTTTGAAGTAACTCTTCGGCTTTGCCTGATGAAGCATATCTATCACCTAGGTTGACGAATTCCATGGGCACTGGCTTCTCTTTAGCTACTGTCTGGGCAACTCGACTGCCTAGACCACCTTGAGCCAAGTGTTCTTCAGCAACGACAATTGCACCTGTCTCTGAGGCTGCTTTGACTATGGCTGCTTCATCCAAGGGCTTGAGGGTAGGCATGTTGATTACCCGACAATCTATACCTTGTCTTGCTAAGGTATCTGCTGCCTCCAGAGCCTTAGCGACCATGATGCCCGCGGCTATGACAGTTGCATCCTTGCCTTGTCGCATGGTTACTGCCTTGCCTAATGTGAAACGATAGCCTTCGGGGTAAACAATCGGTGTCTTAGGCCGGCTTAGTCTGATGTAGAAAGGTCCGTAAATATTTGCCGCTGCCTTGACTGCCTCAGCAGCCTCTATGGCATCTGCGGGAACGACTACGATGAAGCTAGGAAGAGCACAGCACAAGGCCAGGTCTTCAATTGCCTGATGTGAAACGCCATCTTCCCCTACAGTGATGCCGCTATGAGTAGCTACGACTTTAACATTTAGGTTCGGCTGGGAAACGCATAGCCTCAACTGGTCAAAACAGCGACAGACGACAAAAACAGCGAAAGTGCTGGCAAAGACAGTTTTACCCGCAGCAGCCAGACCAGCGGCTATGCCTATCATGTTTTGCTCTTCTAGACCACAGTTAAAGAAACGCTCAGGAAACTCTTGAGCAAAAAAACTGGTCATTGTTGAAGGCGCCACATCGGCATCCAAGACAACGATATTGGGATTCTCTCTGCCTAACTCAACCAAGGTCTTGCCGTAGG
>JBEKTM010000002.1:0-52253 GCA_049516035.1 Dehalococcoidia bacterium | reverse complement strand
TAGGTGAGAGGGTCAAAGGTACCTGGATAAACTGCTGCGACCATAGCTAAACCTCCTTTTGGTATATAAAAATAAAAGTGTCACCGTAGCGGCGTTGCTTAACAAGATGAAGTCCATCATAGTCGGAATTTAAGGGGAAGCGGTTTGCGTGGCAAAGCACAATTGTAGAGTTTTCTCTCAATAATTTTGAATTAGCTAAATTTATTAATAGATTATTGGTAGAGGGGTCAGAGTAAGGTGGGTCTATGAAGATAATGTCATAGCTACCGTTAAGGAAGGTAAGTGCTCTGTTCACACTACAACAGTAAATGTGCGCCCGTTGTAGTTCCCCTATTTTTTCCAAGTTGGTTTTGATAATATCACAGCAACTTTTTCTGTAGTCAACAAAATCGACCCATTCTGCCCTACGGCTTAGAGCTTCGATACCCAGAGCACCGCTGCCGGCGTATAAATCAAGAACCTGGCGCCAATTAGTAGTGCTGTTCTCCAAAATAGAGAATATAGCTTGCTTTACCACACTGGTCGTGGGTCTAATGGAGTGCCTTGGTAGAGTTTTTAAATGAGCCCCTTTTACTTTACCACCAGTGACACGCATTTTTATTGACCTTCAATGATGATTTCACCGTATTATAGTATATTATCATTTTATCGCTTAGTTCAAGTAAGCTGAGCTTGTTGACTGAAGGAGTAGTATGTTCTATACTTACTCTAGGTTAAAATTGCGAGTAGGATTGAAATGAGCACAGGATTTGAAAGGTTTTCTGAGGGAGCTCGTAGAGTGCTGACCCGGGCTCAAGGAGAGGCACAACGCCTGGGCCACAATTACATCGATACCGAGCACATATTATTGGGAATAGCCGGGGAAGAGTTAGGGATTGCAGCCAAAGTTTTGAGTAATTTTGGTATCTCAACGAGTAAGATACAGGCAGCTGTAGAATTTGTGATTGGAAAAGGAGAGCGCCGAGCCACCAAGGGAGATGTTGACCTTGCTCCTCGGGCAAAAAGAGCCATTGAGTTTGCTGTGGATGAGGCACGTCGTCTTAATTCCAGCTATATAGGTGTTGAGCACCTCTTGCTGGGATTACTGCGCGAAAGCGAAGGAGTAGCTTTCAGTGTTTTAGAGAGTTTTGGTATTACCCTGGAGCGCACACGTGATGAAGTCAATCGAGTTGTTAGGCAGGAAACTGCGCGAGCTCGTACCACAGGTCGCGCGGCCACACGTACACCGACCTTGGATCAACTTGGGACTGATTTAACTGCCCTAGCCCGGGCGGATAAACTGGACCCTATTATTGGGCGTAACAAGGAAATTGAACGGATAGTTCAAATACTAAGCCGTCGTACTAAGAATAATCCTGCGCTTATAGGCGAAGCAGGTGTAGGCAAAACAGCTATTGTTGAAGGGCTGGCCCAGCGTATAGTAGCTGGGGAGGTTCCTGAGATCCTGCTGGGCAAGAGGATAATATCCCTAGATATAGGTGCTCTAGTGGCGGGAACAAAATATCGTGGTGAATTTGAAGAGAGGTTGAAGAAAGTAATTGAGGAAGAGAAAGCCGCCGGTAATTGCATCTTATTTATTGATGAAATGCAGACTATTGTGGGTGCTGGAGCAGCTGAAGGTGCGGTTGACGCCTCTAATCTCCTGAAACCTTCGTTGTCGCGTGGCGAGATTCAATGTATCGGTGCCACTACTTTGGACGACTACCGCAAATATGTGGAGAAAGACCCGGCTTTGGAACGGCGGTTTCAACCTATCTTGGTAGCTGAGCCTACTATGGAAGAAACCTTGGAAATATTGCGGGGCATTAAACACAGATATGAAGAATTTCACCAATTGGATATAAGCGACGAAGCCTTGCAGACAGCGGCTATGCTGGCTACCAGATATATAGCGGACCGATTTTTGCCCGATAAGGCTATTGATTTGGTAGACGAAGCTGGCTCTCGAGTACGCATTAAACGGGGTAGTGCCCCTATTGGCTTAGCTGAGGCAAGGCGGGCTTTGGAAAGTGTACGCAAGGAAAAAGAATCGGCTATGGCAGGTCAACAGTATGACTATTCCAGCGAGTTGCGTGATCGTGAGCTTCAGCTAACGCAGAAAATCGAGACCATGGAAGGGGAGTGGCGAATTAAGCAGGAACAAGGCCGACCTGTAGTTACCTCAGAGGATATTGCTGAGGTAGTCAGCATGTGGACGGGCATACCTGTGATAAAGTTGACTAAAGATGAATCCAGCCGCCTTTTACAGATGGAGGAGGCTCTACATAAGCGTATCATTGGCCAGGATGAGGCTATAAATACCGTGGCTAAAGCGGTAAGGAGGACTCGAGCTGGATTAAAAGACCCGAGGCGTCCCACCGGCGTCTTCATGTTTTTGGGTCCTACCGGAGTAGGTAAAACTGAATTGGTAAGGGCTTTGGCCGAGTTCATGTTTGGCAGCGAAGATGCTTTGGTCAGGCTTGATATGTCGGAGTTTATGGAGCCTCACAATGTAGCTCGCTTAGTTGGAGCACCACCAGGTTATATTGGTTATGAGGAAGGTGGTCAATTGACTGAGGCAGTAAGGCGGAAGTCCTATTGTGTTATTCTTCTCGATGAGATTGAAAAGGCGCATTATAATGTATTCAATATCCTGCTCCAGATTTTCGACGATGGTCATTTGACCGATGCCAAAGGGCGCAGGGTTGATTTTCGTAATAGCATCATAGTCATGACCAGCAATGTCGGTGCTGAGCTTATTAAGCGTGATATGACCCTCGGTTTTGCTGCTCACATCGAAGGCGAGGGAAAACAGCGGGTGGAGTACGAGAAAATGAAGGAGAAAGTGCTCGACGTGATGAAGGACAAATTTCGACCGGAGTTCCGTAACCGTCTTGATGCCACGGTCGTGTTCCATGCTCTAAGCGAAGAGCATATCCGCCAGATTGTGGACCTGATGCTTAAACAGGTTATCGCTTCCGTTGGAGAGAAGAATATCACTTTGGGAGTAACAGATGCAGCTAGGGATTTTATAGGCAAGAAGGGTTATGACCCTGATTTTGGAGCCCGCCACTTGCGTCGCACCATCCAGAATTTGGTTGAGGATCCACTCTCCGAGGCTTTGCTGAGTGGTGAATTCTCGCCTGGAAACACAGTAGTTGTGGACTGTGTCGATGAGAAAATTGTAATGAAACAATTGGTTAAGGTAACTGTATAAATATGACTAGAGAAGTAATCGAAGCGCCACTACCTGGAAAAATAGTACGGGTTGAGGTAACCGTGGGGAATACAGTCAAGGAAGGTGGCGTGATTTGCACCATAGAAGCTATGAAGATGGAAAATCCGATATTATCTCCAGTAAAAGCCTCAGTTGTAGAGGTGGCAGTTTCACCAGGGCAGATAGTTAAGACTGGGGAAAAGCTAGCCGTTATAGAGTATTAAGTATCTTGGCCAGCAGATTTGAAATCTAATAATCAAGGCAGATCCAAATTCAAAAATGTCTTCATTTGTCAGCAATGTGGCAAGGAAAGTCTTAAGTGGTTAGGACACTGCCCTGATTGCCAAGCCTGGAATAGCTTCGTAGAAACTAGAGTCACTGTATCCCGTGCTCCCAGCCGGCCTTACTCTAGCGAAAATAAACCCCAAGAACTTTCCCAAGTAGAGAAAGGTGACTTTCTTCGCTTTCCCCTTGGTTTTGCTGAAGTGAACCGAGTTCTGGGGGGTGGTTTAGTCCCCGGCTCTCTGGTGCTTGTTGGTGGGGAGCCAGGAATAGGCAAGTCTACGCTTTTACTCCAAATTTCAGCGATGATGGCTGATAATCATAAAGTCGTCGCCTATATCTCCGGTGAGGAATCTATCAATCAGGTTAAACTTAGGAGTGAGCGACTCGGTATAGGAGGCAAAGGAATATACTTTCTGTCTGAGCCCGATTTAGTTGCCGTATTAGAATGTTTAGAAGGACTTTCACCTGAATTAGCAATTATCGATTCCATTCAGACTATGTATTTAGAAGATGTGGCCGGGATGCCAGGCAGTATTTCCCAGGTGCGGGAGTGCACCTGGAGGTTGGAGAGGTGGGCGAAACAAAATAATGTGCCCCTGTTAATCACTGGACATGTGACCAAAGAAGGAGCCATTGCTGGTCCGGGAACGCTGGAACATATCGTTGACGTGGTGCTTTACTTCGAAGGCGAACCGTTTAGTAGTTACCGAGTGTTACGCAGCGCAAAGAATCGTTTTGGTTCCACTAACGAGGTAGGAATATTTGAGATGAGCGATAGGGGACTAATAGAAGTAGATAATCCCTCTCGGGTTTTCTTATCCGCATATAAGGATGAAACTATGGGCTCAGTGGTGGTGCCCACTCTTGAAGGGAATCGCCCTTTGTTGGTAGAGATTCAGGCTTTGACTACCTCCAATAGCTTTACTCCACCAAGGCGCATCTCTAACGGCGTTGATTTTAATCGGCTACTGTTGATAATTGCTGTGCTCACTAAGCGTGCCGGATTAAAGCTTTTCAACCAGGATATTATAGTCAACGTTACTGGTGGTTTAAGAGTCAATGAGCCAGCGGTTGACTTAGGAATCACCCTAGCCATTGCTTCTAGTTTTCGTGATGCCAAGCCAATTTCAGGCTTGGTTGCTCTAGGAGAGGTGGGGTTGAATGGAGAGCTTAGAGGTGTATCACAAGTAGAGAGAAGAATTGCTGAGGCCATCAGGTTGGGCTTTAAATCCTGCCTTATACCCAGACTTAAATCCAAGCCATCCTTTGACTTCGCCGATATTCAGTTGTTCCAAGTTGGCTCGGTGGCTGAAGCCCTGAGGCTGGGACTTACAAGGGAAGGGAAGAAAGAAAGTGCCAAGGGCGAAAATACAGGGCAAGAATAAAGGTAAATTAGGCGTGGTTATAGTCGCTGCTGGAACCAGCCAGCGGATGGCGGGTATAAACAAGCTCTTTGCTCTTCTAGGAGGGAAAACTTTGCTGGCCTGGTCCGTGGATACCTGTCAGAGATGTGGCTTGGTTCAACAGATAGTCCTGGTATTGAACGATAAGGATTTGTCGCGGGGGCAGAAACTGAAAAAAGAGAGGGGCTGGTCTAAGGTTACTTTATGCCCGGGTGGTGTACGGCGGCAGGATTCGGTGAGGCAAGGGTTAAGACAAATAAGGGATTGTGATTTAGTTATGATTCATGACGGAGCTCGACCTTTCTTAACTTTAGATTTGATTGAGGATGGTTTAAAGATAGTCGAGGATACTAGGGCTGCTGTAGCCGCAGTACCAGTTAAAGATACTGTCAAGCTTGCTGCTGATGGGAAATTGATTGGGAAAACACTTCAGCGTGGCAGGCTATGGGCAGCGCAAACCCCTCAGATATTTAGCTTTGATGTGATAACCAAGGCTTATGAGAACCTCACGGCAGAGGTTACCGATGATGCTGCCGCTGTGGAACGTCTGGGATGTAAAGTGAAGCTCTATATGGGCGATTATAAAAATATAAAAGTGACCACAGTCGAAGATCTGGCGTTAGCGCGTATCATCGCACGAAAATGGAGAGAGAAGAATTAAGCGTTGGTATTGGTTGGGATAGCCATCCTTTGGTTTCAGGGCGAAGGCTAATTCTGGGAGGTGTTGATATCCCTTATGATAAAGGCTTACTGGGTTGGAGCGATGCTGATGTGGCAATTCATGCCATAATAGATGCTTTATGTGGCGCTGCTGATTTGGGTGACATTGGCACTTTATTCCCTTCTGGGGAACCGGAATATAAAGATATTTCGAGCTTGCTTCTGCTAAGCAGGACCAGTAAACTGCTTAAAGCCAAAGGACTCAGAGTTGCTAACATTGATGTTACCATCATAGCGCAAAACCCCAAGCTTTCCCCCTTCATCCCTGAAATGAGAAGACGCATAGGTAAAACCTTAGGTGTAGATTCAACATGGGTGACGGTCAAAGCCACCACAACTAATGGTCTGGGCTTCATCGGCAGGGAAGAGGGAATGGCTGCACAGGCTGTGGCTTTAGTTCGGAAAAAATGGAGTGTCCGAAAATTAGAAGAGGTATAAAGGAATCCATTCATTCGCATAGAAGCTGAAGGTGAGGTTTATCTCAGTCCTCAAATCAAGACGAATGACAAAAAGGAACAAATGATTATCGTTGGTCTGACAGGAAGTGTGGGCACGGGCAAAAGCACGGTAACCAATTTCTTTAGAGAGCTGGGGGCTTACATAATTGATTGGGATGAGCTGGCTCGGAAGGCAATCCGTCCTCACTTAAAAGCTTGGAAAGAAATTGTAGAGTACTTTGGGAAAGGTATTTTGAATGAAGACCTAACCATCAATCGGCAGAAACTGGCTGAGATAGTATTTTCCGACAAAGAAAAGTTGACAAAGCTAAATCAGATAGTTCATCCCCAGGTGTTTAAAGAAGACAAAAGGACTACAAATAAGATCAAAAACCTTGATCCTGATGCTCTAATCATCAAGGACATTCCATTACTGTTCGAAGTCACTCGCCCTATATTTGTGGATAGAGTAGTCGTTGTTTCTGCCAGTGCGCAAACTCAATTAAGACGCTTGAAAGAAAAGGGGATGAGTCAGGAGGATGCCCAAAACAGGATAAAATCCCAACTTCCTCTTAAGAAAAAAATCAAATCTGCCGATTTTGTTATTAATAATGATGGCCCCCCTGAAGAAACAAAAAGGCAGGTAGAAGAAATATATTCTTTGCTGAAGAAAATAAGCTGCCGATAAATCTAAACGAATTATCATCAGGAGGTGATCTGTTGAATCCAGCAGAGGCAAAACTACAAAAAGCATTGAACAAAGTGCTTGTCCCCGGGATAATGCGTAGCATAGTACAGATGAACCTGGTTCGAAGCACGGAAGTGAAGGATGGTAAGGCGAAGGTAACTTTGGCTTCGACTGCTATCCCGGCCCAACATCATAAATTGCTAAAGGACCAAGCAGCGGCAGCGGTTAGCGCGCTTCCCGGTGTGGAAGAAGTAACGATTGACCTTGTCGAAGCTAGCCCCAAAGAACTTAACCAGATTGGGAAGATAATAGCCATAATGAGTGGTAAAGGGGGAGTCGGCAAATCTCTGATAGCTAGTTTATTAGCTACCTCTTTTGCTCGGGCAGGAAAGGACGTGGGCATACTCGATGCCGACATCACCGGGCCCAGTATCCCCAAGATGTTCGGTTTAAATGCTCGCCCCAGCGGTAGCGAGACAGGTATTCTGCCCATATTATCAAAATCAGGGATTGAAATTATGTCCATGAACCTGCTTTTGCCTAGTGAAGATGAAGCGGTTATCTGGAGAGGTCCCCTCATGTCTAGAGCTATCACGCAATTCTGGGAGGAAGTCCTTTGGGGCAGGCTGGACTGTCTCATAATAGACCTGCCCCCGGGCACTGGAGACGCCCCATTGACGGTGCTGCAGGCAATACCTATCTCAGGGGTAATCGATGTTTTTACCCCCCAGGAACTAACCGAGATGATAGTCAAAAAGGCGATACGGATGGCACAAAAGATGAATGTTCGAGTTCTGGGAGTAGTGGAGAATATGAGCTATCTCATATTGCCTGAGACAGGTAAGAAACTGGAAATTTTCGGCAGGAGCAAGGGGGAGGAAATGGCCAAGGCTTCTGGAGCTCCTCTTTTGGGGAAGTTGCCCATCGACCCGGAGTTAGCCAGATTATGTGACGATGGAAAAATCGAGAAATATAGTTCAGATGCTGTGTCTGAACTTTTTACCAATGTGGTCGCAGCTCTAGATGGAAAGAATGGCGGGTAGCTTATACGTGGTCAGGCAAACCGGTCTGAGCCGTGGAATCTTATTCTAGAGAAATAGAGGAAAATGACAGAGGAATTTGATAACTCGTTCAAAGAGCTGGAGCAATCCATCATGGAGGACATGAAAAGGGTCTACTCGGAGAAAACGATTGACCACTTTCTGAACCCCAGAAATCTGGGGAGAATTAATGCCCCTGATGGATTGGGCAAGATAACTGATCCTCATGGTAACACTATGGAAATATGTCTTAAGATAAAAGAGGGCAAGGTTATAAATGCCTCTTTCTGGACAGATGGCTGTGGGTGTAGCATTGCCTCGGGCAGCATGGTCACTGAACTGGCTAAAGGAAAGGGCGTTCTGGAAGCCCAGAAGATTACTCAGCAAAATATACTGGATACCTTAGGAGGGCTTCCTGAAGATGACCTCCACTGTGCTCTTCTAGCAGCTAATACTCTTAAAGAAGCAATCAAGGACTACCTGGCTTCTAAGAACGAACCATGGAAAAGAGCTTATAAAAGCGGCTAAGATTTCAAGTAAGTGATATGATTCACAAGATTAATAGCTTAGCTAGTGAAGCTTAAGGAATGGGAAAAAAGCATAACTTGGAATTGCAGCCTATCGGGGTAATTCGTTCTCCTTACAAGAATACGGAGAAAGCTCCTTATCAGGGCTATAGAAGTGAGGAGATTTCTCAGATAGAGATATTTAAGGAATTCACAGAAGGCTTAAAGGACATTGAGGGATTTTCCCATCTTATCGTTATTTATTGGTTTCATAAGTCTCAGGGATATCATTTGTTGGTTAAGACACCCTGGGACGATATTTTACACGGTCTTTTCGCTACCAGATCACCGCATAGACCTTGTCCCTTGGGATTGACTGTCGTTGAGCTAGTAGCCAGAGAAAAGAATATCCTCAAGGTGAAAGGGCTGGACGCCGTAGACGGCACCCCTCTTTTAGATATCAAGCCATATATTCCTGAAGTAGATGAAAGGTCGGTTGCCAAACTCGGTTGGCTCGAAGGCAAGCTAGGAAAGAAAAGATGCTGACAGCAATTGACATCTTCAAACTACTGGCTACAGGGGCAGGTGCTGGTTTTGCCAGCGCACTGTTGGGAATTGGTGGCGGGTCCATCATGGTTCCTATCAGCTACTGGATTATCTTGGCTATGGAGGCCGTCGGTCCTGGTATTCCCATGAAAACAGCCATAGGGACAAGTTTGCTGGTGATTTTGCCCACAGCCATAAGCGGCGCGTGGAGACATAATAAAAAGAAAGCAGTTCGCTGGAAAACCGCCTTAATTCTAGGCTCATGTGCCTTGGTCGGGGCTCTGGTAGGAGCTACTCTGGCAACTCGCCTTCCTGAAAAGACTCTAAAAGTAGGCTTTGGAGGACTGGTCCTGGCTGTTGCAATATGGATGAGCTTGGAACTAATGCCCAAGTTGAGAAAAGAGGCTGAAGAGCCACGGGAAAACTTCGGGCTTGTGGCGGCTTGCGGATTCCCTATAGGCATGGTAATTGGGCTGACCGGGCTTGGTGGTGGGGTATTGATAGTCCCTGTGCTGGTGTTAGGATTAAATTTTACCATGCACGTTGCTGTGGGAACATCGGTGGCTGCCATAATACTTGCCAGTCTGGGTGGTATTGTTGGCTATATCGTAAATGGACTGGGAGTACCTGGCTTGCTTCCTTATTCTCTAGGCTATGTAAATTTACCAATATGGCTATGCTTGGCAGCTACCAGCATACCCATGGCACAGCTTGGAGCTCAGGCGGCACATGCCCTGCCGGCGAAACCACTAAGATATATCTTTATTGCTTTTCTGGTCTACGCGGGTTTAAATATGATTGGCGTTTTTAAGGGGATATAGGGTTTCTAGCCCTAAAAGGCACCCAGAATCGGCAACATGGCTGCACCCACAGGTCTACTAAAGTACGTTACATATGGGTTTTAGAAACTCGAACTGATTAGAGTAAAGGCAACCGAGGAGCAGCATTCCCAAGAGATTATCAGGGATATAACCAGATATCGCTTGAAGCGGTCCTGGGAAGTGTTTTTCAAAAATTTGGTCACCCAGTTGTATATTGGCAAATACCACTTCAAAATAGCCCCCCTGTTTAGGGTTTTCTACAGGGAAAGGCACATGGTATGCAGGGCGCCACTGGGAAGACTATGCCCTTAGCTAGAATGAGATTTCTCCTGATTTTAATCCCCAGGAACCACATGTACAAGACGGCACATGGAAAACTATGCTCTTAGCTATACTATTGCCCTCGGCATCAGACACTATTACCGTGACCGTAACTGTAACGGACTTCTCATTCGGGGCAGTCCAGGTAATCGTAGAGCCCTCCCCGGAAATATTACCGGCTGTGCATGACCATTCGTAAGACAGTTCATCGCTTGTGTTTGAAGCAAGACATTTAATATCGTATTCCTCCTTTACCCAGACATCGAAATCGCACCCGGCAGCCGTGCTTTCTCTCAAAAGGTTCCCGTTGGGATTAACAACCAGCTTTTCAATAGTTGGTGGTGTGCCACGTGCTACGCTAAGAGTTATTCTCCTCATATCTTCCCCACCGTAGCCATCATTAACGACAACCGTGATATTGTATGTGCCGACTGTTTGGGGAGCAGTCCAGTGTACAGCCGCACCTGCGCCAGAAATCTTACCCCCATCGGTTGTCCACTCATAACTCAGCATGTCGCCATCCGGGTCTGTAGCATTACACGTCACCTGGATACTACCCGAAGGAGTGGTCCAGTTTGCACTGGCTACCAGACTGTTAATGGTTGGCGGATTATTGGCCCTCACCGTGATAGTTATCCGTTTCTTGGCTTCGCCACCGTGCCCATTGCTCACCGTGACTGTAATATTGTAGGAGCCCGAAGAGTTAGAAGCAGTCCAGGTAACCGCAGTTCCTGCCCCAGTTATCTTGCCTCCGTCAGCCGACCAGTTATAACTTAGCTCGTCGCCATTGGGGGCTGTAGCATTACACACAATCTGGCAACTTCCCCAAGGAGGAACTACTTTCGGTTCAGCTTTCAAGCTGGTGATAACTAGCCGATGGTTGGCTAGCATCGTGTAGACTAGAATCGAAAGTGCCACCACCGCCACAATTCCTATGATTACTAGATATCTTTTTCTGTTCATTAGTTTCTCTCCTTAGAGCCCTTTTTGTTCGAGCCTGTACCTAGGCATCCCATATATTACCACTTTTATAATGGTGATAGAAACTACCCTTTAAATGATCTTCTGACATGGCTGACCGCATTAAGCTAGGTGAAAATTGTGGCTACGATTAAAGAACGGTTTATGTATTTTAGCCAAAGCCTCTGAATCTACCAGGAACCCAGCGAAGGAAAGATTCTTTGTTTCGCTCGGAATGACGCCTCCCCTTTGTCATTGCGAGGCACGACGGTGCTGAAGCAATCTCGGTGGAGGTCATGGGACTGCCACGCACCTTTCAGGTGCTCGCAACGACCAAAGGAAAAGTGCTTGGAAGTAACAACAGCAAGAGGGTACCCAGAATAGCAAGTGGCCTCTAGAGATTGATACATGTGCCGCCATTATTGAGTTGGTAACAAGATTTACCCTAGCGGCGGTATTTTCGCTTAATGTGATGATTTGGATTGATATTCCTGATATCTCTTCACTATGCAGCTGAAATCACCTTTATTTCGTCTCCCACTGCCGTGCCCAGAAAGTCACAAGCGTTTCCATCTCTTAGCGATACTTCAAGATAACCGCTGCTGCCCACGACAGCCATTATCCCTTTATTTTGTGCATAGTAGTCGCTGACACCTTGAATACAATACCCCGCCACCTCAACCACGACATTCTTTCCAGGTAAATCATTGTTTTTAATATTGGTAATCAAGTTGCCAAAGCGGTCAACATGTAAGACCTGGCCAATTAAATTACCATCTGAATCAAGGGACGGCCTGGGTATAGGGAGTACATGCAGGGAGTTGATTTTCTCCCCGAATTCATAAAGGGAAATACCTAAAGAAAGGCTGGCAGCCACAGGAGCAAAAATATCCCTGCCATGAAAAGTAGGGCTGACCGGATGTCGCCAGAAGCGAGGATCGGTAATAGCTGCAGCTTCAAGACCCTTCTTAAATACCATCTCCTTGAGGTCATGAGTCTGTTCGGTTAACGCATGATTTTCAACAGAAACCAAATCATCAATTATATAGCTGAGAATGCCATTATCGGGGGCAACGAAGATCGCCGAATGTGTTTTCAATATTATTCCCTGTCGCTCACCACCTACGCCGGGGTCAACAATAGCCATATGAATTGTTTGCTTAGGAAAGTAGCGATAAGCAACACTAAGTATAAAAGCAGCCTGAAGGATATTCTGTGGCTTAATAGAATGGCTGATGTCTATAACATTAGCGTCAGGGTTAACGCTTAAGATAGCACCTTTCACAGCAGCAACGTAAGCATCGTCATATCCAAAGTCGGTGGTCAGGGTTATTATGGAACTCATCTATAGATACTAACTAAGGTTGGCAGCGGTTAAAGTAGCCAGAACAACAAGCACGACAACTAAGATTATGGTCAGCCTAAGAAGGGTGCTTTCTACCCCTCGCCGAGTCCGATACACTGAATCAGCTTGTCCAAAAATACCCCCTATGCCTCCACCGCGTAACTGAAATAGCACAGCGGCAATTAATGCTATTGATACTAGTATCTGAGCGACTAAAAGATAAGTAGGCAATTTATTTACCTCCTAGCTCCTGTATAATAATCTCTTTCACCATGCCTGGATTAGCCCTTCCCCTGGTAGCTTTCATTACCTGTCCTATAATAAACGTCAAGGCTTGCTGTTTGCCAGAAGCATAATCTGCTACTGCCCCGGCATTATTGGCTATCACTTGTTTTACCACTTCCCTTATTTCACTGGCATCGCTAATCTGGCTGAGTTTCTTTTCTTCTATAATTTCGCTGGCTCCTTTGCCAGTGCGAAACATCTCCTCGAACACTGCCTTGGCAGCCGGTCCATTTACAGTACCATTATCTACCAGGCTCAGCATTTCCGCTAGATGTTTCGGACTTATTCTAACATTTTCAACCTCAGTATTGGTAGCGTTAAGCAGCCGACTAAAATCTCCTGAAAGCCAGTTACTAACAGCCTTGGCTTTGCTGGAATCCAGTAGCTTAACGCAATTTTCAAAATAATCTGCCATGGCCCTAGAGCTGGTTAGAACATTAGCATCGTACAAGGACAAGCCATACTGGGTCATAAATCGATCTCTGCGGGTTTCTGGTAATTCCGGGAGTCTGACTTTGATTTCCTCTATCCAGGCCCTGTCCAAAGCCAGGGGAGGCAAATCAGGTTCGGGAAAATATCGGTAGTCCTCAGCATACTCTTTGGTTCTCTGCAGCACTGTTACACCTGTTTCATCTATCCAACCTCTAGTCTCCTGCACCAGTTCTCCCCCTTCCTCAAGCACCTTTCCTTGCCGCCCCGCTTCATATTCCAGGGCCTGGTAAACCGCTTTGAAGCTGTTCATATTCTTAACTTCCACCTTGGGCAAGAGCTTTTTGCTATTGGCTGGGCGTATGCTTATGTTAGCATCACATCTAAAGCTTCCTTCCTCCATATTGGCGGTGGACACTCCCAGATAACGCAAGATATTATGTAGTTTGATAAGATAATCCCGAGCCTCCTCGGGGGAGCTTATTTCGGGCTCGCTAACAACTTCCATCAAGGGCACCCCCGAGCGATTGACGTCTATCAGGCTGTAATCACCCCGGTGCAACAATTTAGCTGTATCTTCTTCGAGATGCACTCTGGTGATATTGATTTTTTTCCTGCTACTCTTGCTATCAATGGTTAACCAGCCTCCTTTTCCAATAGGAGCATCATACTGGGAAATCTGGTAACTTTTCATCAGGTCGGGGTAAAAGTAGTTCTTGCGGTCAAATTTGGTATATTCGGGAATGGTGCAATTCAAAGCCAGGGCAGTCATAGCTGTATATTCTATTGCTTTTTCATTGATGACAGGGAGGACGCCAGGCATACCCAGGCAGATGGGACAGACGTGGGTATTAGGAGGAGTGCTGGCATAATCAGCGCTGCAGCTACAGAACATCTTACTCTTGGTTAATAGCTGAGTATGGACCTCCAGGCCGATGACAATTTCATAGGTCATAGCTTTCACTCAGTATAGCAGCGTTATTAGACAGAGGCAAGGAGCAGCCTTCATTCAGCACCTTAGTGGCACTCCTTTTTTTGTCATTGCGAGAAGCGGGATTCCTCGCTTGCGCTTCGGAACAGGCTACGCAATCCCGGTGAGGTGCAATATGATTGCCACGTCCCGACAAGTCAGGGCTCGCAATGACACGGAAGGTTATTACCCGATGTTACAAACATCTAAAGTGTCACCCATATATCTGAACTAGATCAGGAGCAGCCGGATTGACCACAACTTGGAGTGTTGCTAAAATTGAATTTGGGGATATAGCTCAGTTGGGAGAGCACTGCGTTCGCATCGCAGGGGTCGGGGGTTCGAATCCCCCTATCTCCACCATGAAACTCGGTAAACACGAGGGTTGTGGTAGTAGCGTGCCCCTGTAGCTCAGATGGATAGAGCAGCGGTTTCCTAATTCTAAGCCACATGTCCCAAAGAATCCCTTTACATACAAAATAGAACACTTGTATTAATTGCCAAAACCTTGTTTTGCTCATCAAGTCCTTTTATGTCCCAGCCAATACCAAGCAATCTAACGCCAAAATAACGCCAATTTTTGAGTTTTGATTTGAAACTAACGGCAAAAACAAAGGGCAGGGCATTGTATCGCCACAACTCAATGCATTTTTGAGGCGTATTGACTGTTCCTCTCAATTCTCATATGATGTATTAAAAGGACAAGAAGTGAAGTTATGCCACTTTGTACTAATTGCGGGAAAAAAGAAGTGGATGAGGGCGTTTGGCTTTGCCCTGATTGTAGCCAGAGGCTTGAGATAGGATTTACCCCTGATGAGAGACAGAAGCATATTCAGGAGCCTCAACAAAAGACAAGGAAAAAGAAAGCAGGAGTAATAATTGCCATTGTTATAGCCATCATAGTCATAGCTCTGGTTGTTGTCTGTGTTTCTGGCCCAATGGCTGAGGTTGAAGCTATACACTTTCTTAACGATGTTACAGGCAATGAGTATGTTGGAGTAGGCTTAAGCTCTACAAAAGTGGTTACTGGGCCTGATACATTGACTGGTCTTGAAGCAGGTGAATCTCGCTGGCTTGTAGAAGGAACGGTACAGAATACACAAACGAAAACCAAGTACACGGTGTGGATCTTTGTTGACGAATTGGCTAACCACTATTGGGGACGTGTGAGCATATATATGGCACAAGGTGTAAATGTGCCACTGTACCAGCTCCTACAACTGTATCCTTATCGCTGACGGTCTCCCTGCCGGATAGCCTGCCTTAAGTTTGTTGGGGCTGGCAAGGTTTATAGAATTTGTATTTAATTTATAGCTAAATAGCCCCTTGACAAACTGTTGCGTGCTCGCTACAATAACTATATGGAGATGTGGAGCGTTAAGCAAGCAGCCAAGTCTCTCGGCATATCCGAGCAACGGGTAAGGAAGCTATTAGCTGAAGGTCGAATCAAGGGCAAGAAGTTGGATCATACCTGGGTAGTCCTTGAACTGTCTTACACTAAGAAAAGGGGGTGATGCTTATGATAAATAAAAAGTATCCCTGGGGCGAACCACAAGGATACTAGCCAAGGAAAACCATCACGAATCCCTCAGCTACTTTTATTGTAGCTTGTAGGGGAATGAAAAGCAAGAGCGAAATATAATAGAAAAGGAGGATGAATCAAATGGTAACTAAATTAGTTTGGAACGCAGAGGACCCGGCTACTCCCGCGCTTATTGACCCACTCTTTGAGGACATGGGGATAGGTGCAGATGATGACCTAAGACCTGAAAGCTCCGAGCAGAAGGCTGAAGCTAGGGAGGCTACAAAATCCTATCTGCTATCTATGCTCAAAAAGAGGGAATTCGATGTCGACATGGGAGACTGGAATACTAGCGGCTATGACTTTTATCATGGCTATTTAGCCGGATTAAACCATGACCTTAATTCTAGCGGCAGCTAGTTAGGGTTACTGGCAGCCTGGGCACTAGAGGGGGTGCTGGAGGATAATATCTCTGGTGCCCCTTTTCTATGGAGAGGGCTCTGAGAGGCTCAAGGTTGCCCCTGTTTCCCCTTTTACCACATTGGCCATGGCACCAGATTTAATAGGGTCACAATTCCACACCTCGCATTATTCCCTCAAATTCATTATCTAGCTTTTGCTGAATAATAGAGAGACCGGCAGACTGTTCCCAGGAAGTATAAAATTGTGTGGCTGCCCAACAAGCCAGGGCAACACTCAATACCAAGTCATCATGTACACCCTCGCGCCATGCCTCATAACTATCATGGGCCGTTTTGAGGTTTATCTTTACGCGGAAGTTTAGCAACTCATTTACTAAGGTAGTGGCATCTGGTAATTCCTTTGCTACCTTTAGCCGATTGCCTTGAACTGCCACCTGTAGAACTCCCACCAGGTCACGCTTGGGCACTCGCCACTGTCTACCTTCGCCATGAGCCATATCGCTGCCGGTTATGGTAATACCAAGAGGATGTAAGCCCGCTCTCTCAAAGAGGTCAAAAACAGGCCGTCCTACCCCGGTATGATCTATTGCCAGCACAGTTCCTTCAAACTGTTTAATCTTACTAACTACATCTTCAATTATGATAGGATAACTTGTCCCCAATGTGTACCTTTGCAGATGACGAACATTAAAGGATACTGGCAAGCCTTCTATTTCACGTATTGGTTCGTAGCCATTTCCCCAGTATTTCTTTTTTGTAGGCTGAGCTTCCACAACTGATAATGCTGTGTAGTCTTGAGCCTGTCCCAAGTCTAAACCCATAAATAAGGTCATTTTAGCCTCCAAACAGCGGTTTAATATCATCTGATAGGGTATTCATCACTTGGTCATAAGGAAATACTTGGTCAACTGTCTCCACAAATTCACACATATATTCCTGTTTATACCACCAGTCACCCAGGCTTGCCCTTTCCTCTTGTAGGAATCCCTCTGTTATCCGGGGGCACTCAGTAGCGGGTATTCGTATTCGCTCCCAGTCATGGCCTCCCTCTGAATATTCCTTAAAGAAGTGACCTCGTTTGCCGAATGGCGTTGATAAGAGGATCAGCCGTCCTCCGCTTACTGCCATCATAGGACGAACCGCAATATACAGTTCATCGGGTACCCTGGCTGCTTCATCTTCTATAATCAATGAAGCTCCACTAAAGCCTCTGATAGTAGTCTCAGTAGAGGGTAAGGATACAATGCGGCTACTATTGGCAAAGGTGGCTGACAGTTTGTTATCTTCAATCTTGCGCGGTGGTAAGGCTAATCTATCAAGATGGTCACTCACCTTGCGAAATAGCTCACTTGATTGCCTCAGGGAAGGGGATATCAGCAATACCAAGCTGCCAGGGTAGAATAAAGCCCGGTGTAGCCCTAGAATAGCTGCCGTTGTGGACTTGCCGCTCTGCCGGCAGCAATTAAGCAGTAAGCGCCTTCCACTCCAGCGTAATGCCCGCTCTTGCCATGAATCAGGATTGAAGTTTAATGCTTCCCTGGCGAAACAGGCGGGATCAAGGGCATATCTCAAATCAACTGCCAGCATGGTCAACCTCACCTAATGCCTGACCTATTTTCAGCCTAGCTTCAGGGTAAGGTTCTAGTGTTTGCAATATGATAGTTCGCAATGATACCCATGCTGGCGATAGAACTATATTGACAGTCCCTTCTTGGGCCAAGTCCCCTTGTAACTTTGCCAGCAATTCTAGGTTCCCTCTGGCCTCTCGTATAGCTATCAGCGCTGTCTTTAGTTCCCCTGTTTGCTCAGCCTTTTTTAGAATAGTTAGTGCTCTGGACTGAAGATATAGTATTTGTCTCAGGAGAGAATCAGCTTGTGCCTTCTCCTTGATATCCTGAGCCTTCTTTAACTGCCCTGGTAAATGTCTTTGCTTATGGCGATAAAGACTCCACCTCGATAATGCAAAGCGTTGTGCAATATCAGGCAACTTTGCACTTCCCAGGAGAGTCTTTTCAATTTCCTGTCTCTCAGGATGCACGCACACGGGACAAGATTTAGGCACTAATTGGCTCCGTTATTCTTATAGCGGATAAATCAAGGCAATGATTTTTATGCCTGGAAAGTGTACTTCGGGAGACATTAAACGCGGCCTCCAAGTCTCGCAGGGGCCTGCCTTCTTTTAAGCCCTTGTTAATAGCCTCTACATCTTTATGAGTGCATACCAGGCAATTAGCCTCGGTTATCTCGGAATGGTCATCGCCAAAATCAAGCTCGGGATCTATTGAAGGCTGCTGTGGCTTGGTTTCTATCTTCTGGAGATTTGCCAGTAGCCCATAGGCATTATAAAGATACATAACAGCTTCCTTAGAGACAGCATGGATATCTCTTTCACCGTTCCCTAATTGAAGCATAGGGATTGTTAAATCAGCTGGCAGGAATCCCCCCGCTGCATGGGTGATATATCCAGCCTGTACGCCATCATGGAACTCCTCAAAGCACTTATCATGTAAGTTTGGTAGCTCCTTGGCTTTGTTCACTATAGGCAATAATGCCTCGACTATGCTGTCCCGCGCCTTCAAAAGGGTGTCTATAGCCTCATTCTGTTTTTGGATTTTAGCCTTAACTTCCTCTGCCCTGTCTTGTAATGCCTTTCGTTTATCTACTATCTTTTGAAGCTCCGCCTTTTCAGCTTCCATAGCAATCGAAGTCCTTAACTCGGCCAATTCCTTCAGGATAGGTGCCGGGTCTTGTCCCGTCTCTAGTGCTTTGACTACCTTTTTTTGTAGCTCTGTTATTGTTGCCATTTTCACCTCTTAAATTTTATTTTGGCGGCCCCTAGTGGCAGTCAAGGAGGTTAGGGCGCAGGAACTAGAAGATGACCACGCCCTTGTTACCAAACTACCACCAGGGACCATGTTCTATCGTCCCCTTGCTGCTATTTCGGCAGCCTTGGGTGAAAGCCCTAATGTCTCGAAGCTCTTTTTTAAAGCCTCGAAAGCCTCTGGATCCCTCATTCCTAAATTACGTAAACCCTGTTTCAGGTCATCTTTTTCCTGACCGCTCAGGTTTTTAAGAATCTCAGCGTTTATGTCTCTGGATTCTTTAAGGTTAACCTCGGACATGGAAGTGTCACCGTCCAGAATAGCGTCACCCTCTCGGACTTCCCGGATACCCGCATATATCAGTTTGCCGTCCTTTAGTTTAAATACTTTTAACCTCATTTTTACCTCCTGTAAATTGTCACCTCAAATTTCATCTGCCACTGCTCCCGTAATAATATCCCTTATTAAGCTGAGCGAAGGAATTGCGTCGCTTATCCTCTCCGAAGGCACCTCTGATAGCACGAACCACTTTCCTGGCAGTCGCATCATCTCCAGGGAGAACGCCAAGATTGATAGTAATATTATTTCCCATTGGTCTCCCTATATTCTGAACTCCCAAAAACGGCTCTCCTCCGTGAGCTATGATAGGTACTGGCTGGCCTATAGGTCCGGGTACAATACCACCGAATTGAGCTGAAGGTATCTCTGGAATCGCAGGCATCGAGACATTGACTGTAGGCGCTTCAAAGTTACCAGTCACGGAGTTCATTAACTTAGAAAGGCCTACTATTGCAGCCACTGCTATTCCTATTCCTACGGCTAGTTTGACCCAGCCCGCGGGACCAGCTATGCCTTGTAGGATAATCAAGGCAGCGTCTATGGCTATGATGGCCTGCGCAAGATTAGAAAGTCCAACCAATATGATACCTCCAACCATAAGAACTCCACCTATTTTCAGCAAAGCTTCTAAGAGGTCTTTATGTTTTTGAATCCAGTCGCCACAAGCCTTGACTAACGGGATTATCTTATTATTCAGAAGGTCAGTTAACATCGGCATTAAGTCTTTCCCTATAGCATCCTTTACATTGCCAAGACTTTCCTTCAGGTTAGTCAGGGCTGTCGTAAAGCCCACTGATTTCGTAGCTGCCTCGGTATCAATGATTTCCCCGTATTCATGGGCTTGATTCTTCATATCTTCCATTCCCTTAGCCCCATCCTTCATTATAGGAAGCAAATCCGTGCCTGACCTTCCAAAGACTTCGACCGCGGTAGCTGCTCGAACTGTTGGGTCTGGAATGCTGGCGATTGCCCCAGCTATTGCATAAAATTGATCCCCTGGGGATAAGGCCATTAAATCTGTAATAGATAAGCCCATTCTCTTAAGTGTATCCGTTGCTGTCTTTGAGCCATTAGAAGCTTCCACGAGAGTCACCTGCATTCGCTTGATACCCATTTCCAACCCTTCAAAGGATGTCCCTGACAGTTGGGCCATATAGCGGAGCTCGGACAATGCGACAGTGCTAATACCTGTCCGAATGGACATCTGCTCTATTTCAGTTCCGAGTTGAGCAGCGGCTACAGTTGAACCAACAAGCCCCCCTACTATGGCGGTACCAGCAATGAGCATCGTTTTGCCAAGGTTACCGAACGCTGTTTGGATTTGCTTCATGGACTCGTCAAAATCGGTCTTGTCTAAACCTAGCTTCAGTATACAGTCACCTACGGAAATCATTTTTCACCTCCCGCAAAACTATCTAATATAGCTCCCCAGGCAGCACTTAATTGCTGGATAAAGTCCTGAAGCACTGCCCCCGAGGGAATTTTGTTATCCTTAAACATTTGAACTACATCCTGGGGCTTTAGCTTAGGGTCATCTTCTCGGAGACAGGCCCATATCATCAGAAACATATCTTTCTTAGAGAAGTGGTCCCAGCCTTTTTTAGAAAACAAGGGCTTACCGGTGTTGAGTTCCCAAAGAGCTATCGCCAGCAAACCCAAGTGGAAGTACCGGCGGCGCCCGTCCAGGTCGATTGGGATTTTAGTAGGGATATTACTTTTTTCACTCATACTTTTTACCTCCAACTATTGTATTTTTTACCAGTCATAGAACTAGTAAACCTGTGCTTTCATTCGTAGTCAGGCCATAGTTTAAAGCTAACTTGGCGTTACGATTGCCGTTATTTTTCAGAAAATGGACACTTTGCCTGCTTTCTTTTATCTCTCCCTCCTTAATCTGAAGTCTTCTGCCTCATTCTTAGTCCAGCGAGACAAATGCTGATCCTTAAATCGGCTCTTAATTCTCTCCGGTAGTTCCCCTATATCCCTATTAGTCGCCACGATAGTAAATCGTCCTCTGGCCCACCGGGACGCTAGTAACTCCTCTATCTTTTCCCTCTCCCAGTCTGTGCCATATTCCAGCCCGAGCTCGTCAATTAAGAGATAAGGCACTTCCTTAAGCTGCTTCATTTTGAAGTCAACTTGATTGGTTTCGATGGACATACGAAGCTCTGAAAGTAATTCAGCCATCATAATTGACTTGACTTGGCAACCGCGTTCCATCGCCCGGTTAGCGATGGCGTTCAAAAGGTGAGTCTTGCCATTGCCCACGCCTCCATAGATAATCAACCAAATGAAATCACCCTCACCATCTGCGATCTTCCTTGCTGCGTTATAGGCTTTCTGCACGCCCGGGACCTTGGCATTGAATGTCTCAAAGGTCTGCTGCAAGCCTATGACCCCACTCTGTTGAATAATCTCCCCTCTTTCATAAGCCCCGAAGCTGTCCGCATAACAGCCAGGCTGGTTACAGGGGATCACCTCTGTGTAATCCACTGAGCCGTCAGGCTTCCGCGGGTGAAGAAAGCCGCCACCGTTACATTGAGGACAACTAAATAATGGCTTATACGGTGCCCTTTCCCACTCTATTTCAAATGTTTTAAGTTCGTCCTCAGAGATCGGCATAGTCTGGCGATTCTGTATAGGTTTTCGGTAGCTCTCTGGAATTTCTAATCGTTGCACCTTTGCCCTCCTTTTCTCTTCGGGACCAGTTTAGGATTGTTGCGTAATGGTCTTTGTAGCATTTGCCAGTAGATTTCATGTAGGCAGATAGCTTTTCAATAAACTCATCAGCTTTAGTGTTGAGCCTATCCTTGAGCTTCTGGTATCCCTCATCAGTTAAAAGAACATTTTGAAATTCTCCGTATTTTCTTTTGGATAGTTTCTTTTGAATAGTATCTTCCTTTTGTGTGTCGAGTGAACTGCTAACTTTTGTTGCCCTATCTGCTAACTCTGGTTGCGTAACTGCTAACTCTGGTTGCGGGATTGCTAACTTTTCACCATCAACACAGTTAGCAGCTTCGCTAACTTTTGTTGCCCGTTCCGCTAACTTTTGCCACTGTTCCCAGTCCTTTTGTAACCCAATATGTTTACCATTCCGGGTGATGATGTTTCTTTGTGTCAATACGGTCACGGCCCGGGAGACAGTAGATTTGACTAATCCCGTTCCCTCGCATATTTGAGTGTTTGTAATATAGTCAATCTTCTTATGGAAGCCATAGGTCTTGCGGATAATACAGACAAGCACCTGCCACTGATTAGGCGCCAAGTAGAGCTTCATCAACTGCTCCATTAGTTCATTCGCTATCCGGGTATGCCCGTTTTCAAGCTGGGGATTAGCCATCTTGGTCCTTTGCCTTCCCGGCCTCGTTAAGCATCTGCTCCAATCGTGCCCTAGGAATTAGGATTCGCTTGCCGATTTTCAGGTGTGGTATCTCCCCGGTGAGACACGCCTGATATGCACTATTCTTTGATAGGCCCAATAATTTGGCCGCCGTTTTAACATCGTAGGTCAGCCGTTCGTCATTTCCCATTATCATCATTATTTCCTAAGACAGGCCAGATCACGTTCTCAGAGATGCCTAAGGTAGTTACAAGTCGGCTGCGGATGTTAGGTGTAGGATAATGCTGATAGAGTTCAATCGCCACGAGGGTAGGCGTAGAAATCCCACTTTTCGTTGAAAGCTCCAGCAAGGCCATCTTCTGAAGTTTCCGCATTTTCCTTAGACAATTCGTTTTTACCATTTGCCCTCCATTGTGTTCCTTAAGGTCTTTCTACCTTACCATCCAGGCTGCCCTGGTTTATAATCCGGTAGGTGTCTCCTGTCATAGACTATTCGCTCTGGTTCCAATAGCCTCCCTTGGCAGTGAAATTTGACAATGAAACAGATTATTTCTATAATAAGTATAAAAGTGGGACAATCTAGCGTCAAGTTATTGCAAAGCTAGTATGGATATGGGTAAGCTAGAATTTAGCATATGACATAGACAAGTAAGAAAATTAGCTATAATAAGTAGATATGCAGGAAGGAAGGGAAAATGGCAAAAGGCCCAATTGTAACACCAGAAGTCGAAGCCCTAATAACATCCATCTATATGAAACATCCCAAGTGGAAAGCACCAGGGATACGTAACATAGTGGAAGGGACTATTCGTAAAAATAATCGTAAGCTACCTAAAGGGTGGCCTAGCTTAAGCACCGTTCAAAAGAGTTTAGCTGAAGTTAGGAGGAACATGGCTAATCCTAGCCCTGAAGATGAACCTTGGAGTACGGCAGAGATTAATAAGTATCCTGAGTTAAAAATTGAGCCTCCTACCCCAGAAGCACTCGAGGTATTGTTCAAAGTGTGGAAGTCCAGAATTTCGAGGGGTGATACCTTTACCATCCGTGAGGCAAAATGGACAGCCCGGTTATCAATGTTTGAACAGGATACAAAGAGGTTATCCTTTATAGCATCCCGTCATGCCCGCACTGAGCTTATATTTGAACTTATAAGCCGTCCTTTCAATTCTACAGAGCTTGATAGGGCACTGATGGGTCTACCAGTGGCGATATCTGGTTTTGAGTCATTTCTATGGCTACTAGCAGAGACACGGGAAGATACAGAGAGGGGAATTAAGGACGGTGTTGACCAGGTAAGAGAGGGGATAAAGAAAAAGAAACAAAAGAGAGGCAGGTCAAAATGAGAGGATCAATAAGGCAAAGAGGCAAAAACGGCTGGCAAATTCAAATCTATACCGGCGCAGGACCAGACGGCAAACGAAAGCGTCACTTTGAAACAATACGAGGCCGCAAGGGTGATGCGCAGAGACGGTTGACCGAGCTATTATCCAGTCTTGATAAAGGTGTCTGTCCCCCTCGCGGACGTATCACAGTGGCGGAGCATCTTCGCAACTGGCTTAGTGGGTATGTCAAAACCAATTGCTCACCGAGAACACAAGATGGCTACCAGTCAATTATAGAGCACCACTTGATACCAAACCTGGGCCTTGTCCAGTTGAAACATCTTGACCATCAGATGATAGAACGCTATTACAGTAAAGCCAGAGAAACACTATCGCCCAGGACAGTTCACCACCAACACCGGGTATTGTCCCAAGCTTTGAAATATGCTTGCCGTCTTGGGATTTTGGCCCGCAACCCTTGTGAGTTGGTAGATATCAAAGGTTCGCTAAAGCAAATAAAACGGAGAATGCGGACCCTAACCCCAGCTGAAGCCGAAGTCCTTCTAAAAATGGCTGAGGACAATCAATACTACCCAGTAATTTATACCGCGGTCAGTAGTGGTCTCAGACAGGCTGAATTACTAGGCTTAAGATGGCGAGACGTTGACCTTGAATCAAAATCGATATCGGTTTGTCAAACACTCTATAAAAGGCATGGGGTGATTGAGTTCAAAGAACCCAAGACAGAGCACAGTCGGCGCAATGTTAATATGATGTCTAAACTGGCTAACTACCTGACAGAATACAAAGGGGAGAGGGAATCCCTATTCTTACATTTAGGAAGATTGCCTAAACTCGATGATCTGGTATTTTCTAATGCAGAAGGTGAGCCCATTGATCCGGGTGTGTTGAGTCACAACTTCGCCAGGCTGGCAAAAAGAGCTGGGCTAAAGAATGTCCGCTTCCATGATTTACGTCATACCTTCGCCAGCCTCATGTTACTACGCGGGGCCAAGCCAAAGGTTATCTCTGAAGCTCTAGGACATTCTAGCGTAGCCTTTACAATGGATACTTACTCACATATAATTGAAGGGATGCAATCGGAAGCTATGGCATTACTGGATGAAGTGTTGCCGCCTGGGAAAAGTGCCAGTGAAAAATAAAATAACGGCAATTTAACGTCAATCCCCCCGATTATGTCTAGTAATGCCTTAAAATTAGCTTGTGCCCCTGTAGCTCAGATGGATAGAGCAGCGGTTTCCTAAACCGCGTGTCGGGCGTTCGAGTCGCCCCAGGGGTATTTTTGATATAATTACGCTGATTTAAGGGGCGTAGCTCAGTTTGGCTAGAGCAGCGGTCTCCAAAACCGCAGGTCGCGGGTTCGAGTCCTGCCGCCCCTGCCAGAAAAGCTAAATTTGGTATCCCTTGGAAAACGAGGTTTTTCAGGAGTATTGAGCCGAGGTGGTGGAATAGGCAGACACGCCATCTTGAGGGGGTGGTGGGCGCAAGCCCGTGGGAGTTCAAATCTCCCCCTCGGCACCATGATTGACTGATTTAGTTCAGATAGACGAGTGACACTTCGTATGTTTGTAATGTTGGATAAAATAACGTGTCTGTCATTGCGAGCCCCGACCTGTCGGGGCGTGGCAATCATATTGCACCTCACCGGGATTGCGTAGCCTGTTCCGAAGCGCAAGCGAGGAATCCCGCTTCTCGCAATGACAAAAAAGAGATGTCACTAGTTGTGTGAACCACTGCATTGGCTTGCGGAGCGTAAAAAAAGGCGTTAAAATCTACTTAGAGCGGAAGTAGTTCAGCGGTAGAACGCCTCCTTGCCAAGGAGGAGGTCGCGGGTTCGAATCCCGTCTTCCGCTCCAGTGAATTTGGTAGCCGCGGCGGTGTAGCCAAGAGGTTAAGGCAGGGGTCTGCAAAACCCCGATACGGCGGTTCGAATCCGCCCGCCGCCTTCTTCACTTATCGATTACCAAGCCGAGGTGGCGGAATGGTAGACGCGGCGGACTTAAAATCCGCTTCCTGTAAGGGAGTGTGGGTTCGAGTCCCTCCCTCGGCAGTAAACGTCCCTTCGTTGCTTAACACTTTGCTTAACATTTTGAAGCTAGGATTGACCAGTCCTTCCAATACATATTGACAAATTACCAGACTAGAACAATAATAAGTTAAGAGAAGGCAAATATGGTCAAAAAGATAACATTTTACGACAAAGGTGAGGCGATACAATATCAACTGGAAATGAGGCGGCTGGGTTATGTCACAAAAATGATCCATCCAGAGGGCAAATATGAAGTTATAGTGGCTGGAGAAGCCTCTGAATGGAAGAAACCTACATATTGGGGCAACCCTGAGTGACGCCCAAGACAAAGAGGTAATGTTGTATGGGAAAAGCTCTGGCTTATATACTAGGTGGAGTGGGGATAGTAGCAACGATTATCGGCTTTTGGGACGTACAGTTTGTAATTAATATACTTGTAAAGGCCATCATAATAGCTTGCTTTATAGGTTTAATGTTCCGAGTTGCGGAGTCTCCATGACAGTTGCCAGCGATAGGTGAGTAGGCAAACAACTATTCCTTAAGTCATATCAAATTGTCCAACTTCTCTCCACATTTAGTCACCTCCCTTCAAAATGGTACTCTACCAGTACCTTTCTCTCATTGACTTCCGCACTATTGCGAATTATACTTTTTCTAACTACGTAAACGGAGGCAAGATATGGCAGAAGTCGATAAGGCGGCAAAAGTAGCAGAATACCCACAAGTCGTAAGCGGCATGGCACTTAGTGAGACAGTTATAAAATTGATAGCCGAAATGCTGGCAGGGAGGATTACTGATATTAAACCCCAGTATGATTTTTCAACTGAGCTGGGCTTCACCTATCCAGTCGTTGACCAAACAATAAAGGTCAAAGGCAAGGAAGCAGTAGCAATTTTGGAATCCCTGGCTGCTAAAGATATCGTGACCAAGACTTTCTTCGACAGGCTCATCCGTTGTCGCCGGTGCCAGTCGCCACATTTAAGACCAAGCAGCCACTGCCCTAAATGTAGCTCAGGATATATTACCCGGGGCCGAATCCTGGAGCACCTTGCCTGCAACTATGTCGGAGTCGAAGACGAATTTACAGCCATAGCCAGGGGTAAATATGTATGCCCCAGATGTAAAATGGAGTTGCGGACTGTGGGCACCGATTACCGGAGCCAGGGAGTGTTATACAAGTGCCGTGATTGCAGCGAGATATTTACCGTGCCCTTTCTAAAGTGGCGCTGTCTGAAATGCTCCTCGCTGGCCACCGAGGATGAGGTTGACGAGGTAGTTATCTACGCATATAACTTTAATGAATCGAAGAGAAACTGGATGGAATTTGAACTTCAGCCTAAAGTGCGGTTCGTCAAATTCCTGAGGCAGCTCGGCTACAAAGTAACAGAGAATGCCAGAACACAGGGAAGGTCAGGGGCAGAACATATCGTGGACATACTGGCTACCAGAGATGACGGCATCGTTACCCATACTGTCGCTATCGGGATTGCAATTGCCAGGGATAGGATAGGACTGGACAAGGTACTGGATTTTGATGTCAAAGCCTACGATAGCGGCATCCACAATAAAATACTGATTGTCATCCCCGAGTTAGTCGAAGAGGCGAAGAAATTTGCCAGCTACCAGAGGATAAAGGTGCTGGAACCCAAAGACCTGGAGATAGTGCTGGTAGGCAATCCTCAACCAATGCCGGAAACAGCCGAGGAGCCTTTCAAATTTAAGTCCAAATCACAACTTATACAATACCTGGAGAAAAGAGGCTATAGAGTAAAGGAAAAGGCTGAAATCAAAGGCCGCTCCGGCGCTGCCCACAATATAGACATACTGGCTACCAAGGACGAGGGCATCATTACTCATCATATTGCTATTGGCATTGAGGTGGCTGAGAAGCCCACGGGATTGGATAAGGTATTTAACTTCGACGACAAGGCTTACGATGCCGGTATTCTGGACAAGGTCTTTATCGCTGTTCCCGGACTCACCAAGGAAGGCAGGCAGTTTGCTCACCGCCAGGGAATAAGAGTCTTCGAGGTCAGTCAAGTGTAGACAGTAGTCAGTAGGCAGTAGTCAGTAGGCAGTAGTCAGTAGGCAGTAGTCAGTAGGCAGTAGTCAGTAGGCAGTAGGCAGTAGGCAGTAGGCAGTAGGCAGAATTCAGCATTCAGAAGATTCCCTTACTAATTACAGAGCACCGTATGTTTGGAATGTAACCAATGGGGATTGCCACGCCCCGATAAGTCGGGGCTCGCAATGACCCCTCCTTCCTGTCGTTGCGAGGATTTCTTTCCCCCTGTCATTGCGAGGAGCGTAGCGACCGAAGCAATCTGGGTGGTACTGGTGAGATTGCCACGCTTCCCCTTCGCTATGCTCAGGGCTTTGGCTCACTGCAATGACACATCCTCCTTTGTCATTGCGAGGATTTCTTTCCCCCTGTCATTGCGAGGAACGTAGCGACCGAAGCAATCTAGGTGGCGCTGGTGAGATTGCCGCGCTCCCGCCTGACAAGCCTTGGCCTGCTTGCGCTAAAGCTTTAGCGAAGGCAAGCAGGCAGGTCGCTCGCAATGACAAGAAGGGTGGCGGGCGAGCAAAGATGTAGTGCGAGGCTTCAGCCTCGTGCAACGGAATGATGGCACGACCTTAAAAGGTCGCACTACATGAGTGTTTGACATTTGGCATTTGCGGTGGGGAGGCGTGCTGGGGCTGGTACCGTCTTCCTATGACTAATGGGTGATTGACGCCGATGCGATTGCACTGTAGTATTAGTAGTATATTCAATACTATCCAGATGCGATGAATTACTGGAGCTAAATCTAAAACAGTAAAGGAGGTGAGACAGGGTTACACTATAATATACCTATAAACTAGCTTACTGGAGCTAAGCTCCAAAAAAATCAAAACAAGGAGGAAAAAAGAGTAAAAAATGTTAAAGACAAAATATCCTATGTTTAAGTGTATGCATCATGGAGAGAAGGGCTTCACCTTGATTGAGTTACTGGTGGTGATTGCCATCCTGGGCGTGATCGCTGCAGTGGTCGCCCTGAACGTTGGTAGCTTCTTCGGCCGAGGAACGTTGCAGGCAGCCAATACCGAGCTGCACCAGGTCCAGACAGCCGTCATAGCCTGCATGGCAGACGCCCAGACCGGCACACTTTCAGCGTTTGGGGAGTGGAGTGGTGGCAATGGTGTCATACAGGCCCAGAGTGCGGGCAACGGTACCACCTATGACGCCGGTACTTATGTCTACGGACCATTGAAGGCGGCGTACGACATCAATGTGGATGGTCGCATACTGTCAGGCGACGCTATGATCACTAGTGGTTGGGGGTCCGCAATTGTGTGGAACAACGCAACCAGCAACTGGAAGGCGTCGTAATACGTACGAGTAATCCTAAATTTCGTGCCTGAAACTGAAGACTGGCGGCGAAGGTGACTTCGCCGCCAGTTCCTTTTGCGCCCGCCAGCAAGGCTCTCGTTAAAGGTAGGAGCCAGTAGTCAGCATTCAGCGGTCGGCAGTTAGCGAAAGAGAATTTAAATCACAAGCACCAAATACCAAATAATTATAGAAATTCAAAAATCAAAGGTCAAAAATCAAAATGACAACTCAAAATGTAAAACTTGAAATACTTATATCCTTCCTTGTATCTTTGCTTTTTGCATTTTAATTTTTTATTTACTGTTGCTCTGTCACTTTGCATTTTTACTTTTACTTTTTGCAAGGATTTGGTTGTGCGAGAGTCTATTGGGCGCTAAAAGCCTTTCGAGGCGTGAAGGAATCCCTTCCTTCACGACCATTCAAATCCTAAACAAATTCCAAGCCCGAAATACCAATGTCCAAACAGGAGATTGCCACGCCTCCCCTTCGCTATGCTCAGGGCTTTGGCTCACCGCAATGACACCCCTCTGTCATTGCGAGGTACTCTCTCCTCTTGTCATTGCGAGGCACGAGATTCTTCGTTCAGCCGTGGAACAATTCCCTTTGACAATGCTCGCTGGCCTATACTACAATTAGTGCAGAGGATAGTCATGCTAACAGAATATATCGAAGCAGCCATGAGGAAGGCAAAATATGAAATCCTCTGTGATGACAATACATTTTACGGATATATCCCTGGATTTGATGGCGTTTATGCCAATGCTGAGGATTTGGAAACATGCCACAGCGAATTGAAAGAAGTCCTAGAGGAATGGATTATGTTTGGCATATCTCGCCATCTACCATTGCCAATTGTTGACGGAATTAAATTGGCAGTGGAGGAAGCAGTTTAGTGCCCCGCCTTGGGCCTATAAAAAGAGCTGAGCTAATCACATATCTACAAATCTTGGGTTTTGAAGGTCCCTACTCTGGTGGAAAACACCAATTTATGTTCAAAGGCGTGATTCGCTTGCGGCTTCCTAATCCTCACCGGGGGGACATCGGAAGGGAATTGCTCTCGAGGATTCTTAAGCAGGCGGGAATAGACAGAGATAGCTGGGAAAAGCTATAGTTTGGCTTTGTTATTGCGAGGAGCATAGCGACGAAGCAATCTCTGAAGAGGAAACCTCAAAACCCAAAGCCCAGATACCAAATCACAAAACTAGTAGACAGTAGTCAGAATTCAGAAGATTCCGCTACTGGCTACTGACTTCTGGCTCCTGACTACTGAAGCCTATATTGGGATTTCGTTTGTCATTTGGAGTTTGGAATTTACCCGTGTTCCGTGCTTGACTATACCTTTATTCTGCCGATGAGTTTTTCCACTTCCTGGCGGTCGTTGCAGAAATCGAGCACGGTTTTGCCACTGATGATGTTCTTAAGATAGAGAGCGACCAGGGCTTCGTCAAGCGAAATCATGCCTATGTCCCGGTGGGTACGGATGACATTGGGCAGTTGGTAGATTTTGCCTTCTCGAATGAGGCTCTTCACTGCCGGATTGCCGAGCATAATTTCTACGGCGGCTATCCTTCCTGTGCCATCAGCCCGGGGCACCAGCACCTGACACAACGCAGCCACAAGTAGAGAAGCCAGCCGTGTCTGAGCCAGGTGGCGCTCATGAGGCGGGAACAGGTCTATTATTCTCTCCATGGCCTGAGTAGCGCTGGGAGCATGACCGGTAGTTAATATAAAGTGCCCGGTCTCAGCTACGGTAAGGACAGCATCGGCAGTCTCCGTGTCTCTCATCTCCCCGACCAGAATCACATCCGGGTCCTGCCTTAAGATATGCTTTAGAGCATTAGCAAAGGACAGGGTGTCAGAGCCTAACTGACGCTGGGTCACAGAACATTTAATGCAGGGGTGAACATATTCTATGGGGTCTTCGATGGTAACCACATGGCGAGTCTCATAATGATTCAAGTGCTGAATCATAGCTGCTATGGTGGTACTTTTACCACTGCCGGTCGGTCCAGTAATTACTACCAGCCCTCTGGGCTTCAAGGCCAGATCTTTACATATCTGGGGCAGCTCCAGTTCATCTATGGTAGGGATTTTTGGCGGCAGCAAGCGCACGGCCAGGCTGATAGTCCCACGCTGCTGGGCGGCATTGCAACGCAGACGACCGACATCAGGTAAGCTATAGCCAAAGTCAAGCTCCAGCTGGCGATGGAAGTGTTCCCTCTCCTCGGCTGTGGTTAGCTGCAGAAAAGCTTCGTTTATATCCTCAGGGGTTAGGGGAATAACACCGTCTGCCGGTACCAGAGAGCCGTCAATGCGTAACACTGCCGGACTACCAGCCACCATATGCAAGTCGCTGGCCCTCCTGGACTTACCTAGCCGGAGCAGTGCGAAAATATCCATGCCTTTTACCCTTTAGTAGGCTCCTTAGATCCCTAATTTCGCCACACCTTTCTTGTCATTGCGAGCCTTCCCCTTTGTCATTGCGAGCGACCTGCCCGCTTGCCTTCGCTAAAGCTTTAGCGCAAGCAGGCCAAGGCTTGGCAGGCGGGAGCGTGGCAATCTCTATTGCCCCCACCGAGATTGCTTCAGGGCTTTCGCCCCTCGCAATGACAGGAGGCCGCCGCCACGTTGCTTCGTCCCGATAAATCGGGACTCGCAACGACAGAACAAGACACCAGCCAGAGCCAGTATCTCCTCTATCTGTTATGGTATATTTGAGTATATTTATAATTAAGTGTAAGCTTCTCCAATCCTCACTGTCAATAACCCTTTAGTAATAGCGATAAAGTCCTAGACATAGGTGGTCAGGAGTCAGTAGTCAGGAGTCAGTAGTCAGGAGACAGTAGTCAGTAGTGAGTAGGAAATCTTCTGAATTTTGCATTCTGAATACTGACTACTGTCTACTAGTTTTGGAATCTGGTGTTTGGAATTCAGAATCCTATGAATAACTCTATCTTGCTACGGCAAACTGGATAGTGAACGACGTGCCACTGTCGCTGACAGGGGAGACCCAAACACTCGAGAATCTAGGGCTGCCCTTCAAAGCTCTGGCATAACTGTAAATGAGTCCCACATTCGGAGCCGTCCCGGTCACAGTTATTGAGCTGCCGCCATCATTAATAGAGCTCAACTGCAGGTCTTCCGGCTTTAAGGTTTTAATCTCGTATAAATCCAGATAAATGTTCGCCCGCCCCTGTTCCATAGCGGTAATTCTGCTATCAAGCTCATCGGCGACGGCCTCTACCGACCCAACCTGTGCATTCAATGTCGCTACCTCAGTCTGCTTTTGGGTAACACTGCTCTGAATAGATTCCAATTGGGAACGCAAATCCGCGGTATAAGCGCGGTTATGCTGGACAAAAACTACGCCAAAGATAATCAGACCAATGCCAATGGCAATACCAACGGGCACGAAGACTCGCGCCATAGAGAAACCCGGGGGCACATAGACCTCGGGCAGGGCATTAAAATTCACTAATGAAGAGTTAGCTTCTGCCTTTTCCGGCAGTAGTTCCTTGAGAGCCAGTCCGATATTGACCATGAATTCGTTGGCGTTCAAGCCCTCGGGGAGTTCCACAGGTGAGGGCAACGGTGACACTGAATAGCCTGCCTGGCTAACCACCGAGGGCCAGGCCTCCGGCGCTTCTACCAGGTCGCCGCAGACAAACACGGGTACAGTTTCATCCAAAGGCTTTTCAATATGGCTGGAATTGTAGAAGGCCACAGTCCTCTTGAACTCTTCAGCGATAAGTGGCAGCCTTTCCTCCAGGGATTCAATCTCGCCGGGCAGTGTTAACCTGCGGATGACCTGGGGCAGCCTGTCTGCCAGGACCATAACGTCCAGGTGCTCTAACCGGGCATTTACAATGATTGCTCGGAACTCATTTGGGATTCGGCACAGGGCTAAAGGAGCCAAGTCCATAATATATGGACTAACGCCAGCCTGATGCAGCGTTCTGACCAGGACATCAACCGGATTACGGGGGAAAGTGGCCAGGAAAATACGACATTCTCCCTTTGTTGGGGAGGGAAGTTTCTGGTATGAAAGGTAAACCTCTTCCAGAGGCGTTGGTATCGTTCTCTTGGCCTCACGCTTTACCGCCTCAGGAAGTACAGCTTCAGGCAATTCGGGCAGGGTTATGATGCGATACAGAGAATCATGTCCGCCCACAGCAACGATGACCTTTTGCGTCTGTGCTCCCGTCTCTTTAAATAGCTGTTTAACCTTGTCAGCCACCTGAGCCTCATCTACAATGAGCCCCTGGCTGACCAAGCCCGGCTCCAGTGGTAAACTAGCCCACTTTTCTATTTGTTTGCCCTTCATGACCAGCAAGGTAATGCCGGTATCTCTGATAAATAAGGTGACAACTTTTTTTGCCATGCTTATTTTGGCTATGCTTATTTTTGGCATTCTTATTTTTGCCATGCTTATTTAACCTTTATAGGCATAAATATCCAGCTTGATGGTAGTGGAGCCACCAACACCTATGTTTACGCTCGTCACATCAACGCTCCAGGGTCGCTGAAAGCTCCACGGTAGCTTATAATCAATACCAGTTCCTATGGCATCGATAAACTTATATATGTCATCAATGGCACCACTGACAGTTACCTCGACTGAGGAAACAGAATAGGTAACGGCCCCGACGGCTTTATCAGTCGGCGGTGGTATGGTCAGGCCGGTTAAGTTCACCCCACACCCACCAGCCATCGCATACAAGTTCTGACCATAAGCAGTCTTAAAGAAGTCCTCACCGTATTCAATGCTCTCCACCGATTGAGGGAATTTTGCCCGGCTCGCGTCAAGCAATGATTCGGCTTGGTTCAGTCTGTTTTGCGTGTCGTTCTCCGTAACAGTCAGCGTGCGCAAGAGAGCTTGCTGCGTCGCCAGGTTAGTTCTCAGCTGCTCCTGCTCTTGAACTTGCTGGGTGTAGATTCTAACCAGGAAGACCAAAGCAGCAACGAAAATGACGATTCCTATAATCAACCAGATTTTCTTATTTATGTTAATTCTCATAACCTACTCAGCTTCCCTAATATATCATCATCTAAAAAGCTTGTCTAGAGGTTGTACTCGTTCATATGATTAGTGACATCTTCTTTGTGTCTTTGCGAGGAACGAGATTCCTCGCCCCGACAAGTCGGAGCTCGGAACAGGCTCCGCAATCTCGGCGGGCCTCCCCTTCTTGTCATTGCGAGGAACGAAAGTGACGAAGCAATCTCGTGGGGTTGCTGGGGATAGAGATTGCCACGCCCCGACAAGTCGGGGCTCGCAATGACGTGAGAGGTTATTACCCAACGGTACAAACATACAGAGTGTCACCCATCTATCTGACCTAGAGCAGAGGTTATGTCTGTTGACCACATAGATAGCAACGGGAATTTGCTTATTGGATGCGAGCAGCGCCGATGTGTTCATATTAAAGAATCATCTCGGACTCTTATCCTTCATCAGCCAATCCTTATCGCGTAATTTGTTATGACACCACCAGGCCCCAGCTCGCTGCGAAACTGGAGAAGCATATATGACATGGTAAACAAATCGGTGTTAGTGGGAACGTGTACCTCAAGCGAGACATCGAATGGCTTCAAGATGCCGCTAGCCCAGGTGATATAGAAGTGGTCTATATCTATGCCGTCCACCGACAAGCCTTGGCGTGAGTTGCCATTCCAGACATCAGGGTATATTGTGCCGTCGGGTAGCGCTGTCAGGGCGCCCGTGGGGCTCTTCACTTTGAAGCGGTCCTTAGTTTGGTCGGCGTTATCCTCGGATTTGTCCCCCTCACCCACCATAACGGTGATTCGCGCAGCATTCGTTTCGCCCGGGGATTGGGCCGGCACCAGAAAGCCGCTGACGGTACCGCCGGCGCTGCCGTCATTATCCCAATCGGGATCCACAGTGCTCCCCTCATGCCCACTCCAGCCGCAGAAGAAAGTAAAGCCCGGAGTGTCGATATCATAGAGATAATACTGGTGATTGTACACCGAAGCGCAGGAGTAGAGGATTAGGAGCGACCAGCCGGCATGTGCGGCGCTGTACCGTACGTAGTCGCCTGGCGGGTTCGGTATTGAACTGGGTGAAGGAGTGCCCAGAGGGTAGCCGGTGGAGCCACCACCACTCGCAAAGCTGAATGAATAGCCCGGGCTTGCCTCATTAGGCGCCGCCACATGGCTGAGGGTATAGGTGCCGGCGCCGTTGGAGCCAATGGTGCCGTTGCCTATCCACCCCTTCAGCAGGTCGGTAACATCAGCCTTGCACGTGTAGTACCATGTCCATTGGTATGGTGAACTGTCGTCCTTGAACGCGTCGGGGTACAGAGTCTGCCAGTCGTGCGTCGTGACGAGGGTGTCAGCGCTGCTGCCACCTTTGAAATATACTCTGTTGACGCGAGCCGTGTTCTCAACCAGAACCTGCAGGGCTTCCTGCGTAGGATCAGCCGGATACTTTAAAGAGGCACCCCAATCTACTGTGGCATAGACTTGAGTCAGCCTGATTTGCGGAGAGGCATCGTCAGAAGTAACTCCGAAACTCTCCAAATGATTAGACCCGATGCCGTTTATCTGGTCTTTCGTCCACGGCTGACTTGTTCTGGGGTTCTCTGTCCAGGTATAGCTGATGGTGCCATAGCTAGTCGGCACTTCAGTGTAATCGCCATAGTAGCTGGAACCACCTACCCTGATCCACGGTCGCATAGTGTTGGCCCCGGAGGTATTGTCCCTTGCCACCAGAGATACCGTCAGGCCTCCTATTTCCATGTCAGTTGGCACGTTGACGGTGAAAGGCGCGAAGCTAAACAGCATATAACCAGCCGTTGTGCCATGCAGCAAGTAACGGGTATCGCCATCATGCGCACCCTGTTCGTTCACATAGCTGTACCAATTCGTGCCCGAGGGGTATCGGGCCCATGTCCCGCTGTTAGAGATATCACCCGACGGGTAGCGAATCTGGCTTCCGGAGCCTGATGGGTGATAGGTGTTCCAGTCTATCCAGCCCGTCCAGTAGAGGTAGGCGGCGTCAATCGTGGCGTCCGACGGGATGCCCGCAGTATCATCATTATCATTGGTTGCCACTGTGGCTGAGGTGGACCTGTAAAGCTGGTAATGGTAATTAGTCGGAGGATTCAGGTTGCCTCCGATGAGGCTGTTGCCGGTGCCGAAGTAATCGCCTGATACCGCAGACTTGAGTTTGCGGAACTTGGTTTTGGCACCGTAGGCATCAATCTCGACTGCGCCGGCTTTCGATACAATCTTGTAAAGCCGGATACTGTCATCCCAGGTATAAGTGATGCCACTGACCCCTGTGGTATCAATCCAGGAGGCTACAAGCTCGGGAATTTGCCCCGCCGGTCCTTTGTACTTGAAGGTGATGGTTTTTACCATAGGGGGGCCGGACCCACCAAAGGGAAAGGTGCTGAGAGAAGGCTGAGAGGCAAAGTTCCAGACCACTGCAGTGCCACCTTTACTGAGATTTATGCTAGGTGAGGGAGAGCCAGAAGGAAGTTGGTTTCCGTCTAGCCCATCATACTCGAAGCCGGAGCATAGCCATACCCCTAGCGTCTTTACCTTCAATGCAGTCCCCGTGCCCTGCCAGACTATTTTGATTGTATATGTGGAGGGCGTGCTGCCGGGGTAGCCGACTATTATCAGCTTCTCATTCGAGATAGTCTGGTTTAGCTGGCTCGGGGTTGTCCCATCTATATTTATACTACTGGGAATCCAGATGTTCTGCATAGTAACAGTTACATTTTTGCCGTTTACCAATAACCTATACGGATAGGAATAGCTGGAGGAATAGTCATAGGGGTTATAGCCTGTACCGAGTACTTCACGGAGGAGGTTATCATCGTCCGGGTTGTTGTTCCTTATGTGCCACATGGCATCCTCAACACCGGCATCGGCGGCATAGGTCTCATCATCCTTTTGCTCAAAGACCTGGCCGCTTTTAATGCCGGTGCCCATAAGGCCAAGGAGAGGAGTAAGGATGAGCGAGCCGACAACAAGGACAATGAGAGCCACGACGAGTGCCTGTCCCTTTTGACCCTTTACTAATCCCTTCATAGTAATTTGCCTCACCTCACCAGTATATCAAATAAGCTCCAAATATCAAATTCCAAATTCCAAACAAATTCCAAATGCCAAAATCCAAAACCGCTACTGTACCAGTGTCATTGCGGTGAGCCAAAGCCCTGAGCAAAGCGAAGGGGAAGCGTGGCAATCCCCACCCTCAGAGGCCCCACTGAGATTGCTTCGGCCCGATAAATCGGGCCTCGCAACGACAAGAAGAGAAGATGTCCCACAATGACATTCTTAAACATCCCTATCAAGTAACAGTATATCGTAGCCATCTTTGGCGTCAATAGTCCATCAGTACTGTCATTGCGAGCCCCGACTTGTCGGGGCGTGGCAATCTCTTTGGCTAAATGCCAAATGTCAAAATCCAAATGACAAAGACGCTCAGGAGTCAGGAGTCAGGAGCCAGTAGTCAGTAGGGGAATCTCCTGAATTCTGACTACTGTCTACTAGCTCCCGGATTTGGTGCTTGGGATTTAGGATTGGTTCAAAACTGAACGGGCGGGGCTGGTCCCCACCCGTTCACCCAAGGCGGAGATAAACTCCGCCACTACATTTTTACTATGTCATTCTGAACTTCAATTCACTTAATTCTATAGATTTCGCTCCTGTGACCTATAAATTGAATTACGACTATCTTACCTTCCACAGTATAAACTGCTCTCCAATCTCCTATACGCAGCTTAAACGTTCCTTTCAGTCCGCCGGTTAAAGGCTCAGGCACAATACTCTGGAAATTCTTAGAAACCCAATCGAGCCTTCTTAAAATTCTTCGCGCTATTGGCTTATCAAGCCCTTCAAGGTCTTTCAGTGCTCCCTCGGTCCACTCAATCTTAACCAATCCTGCTCACTACCTCATGATGTGGAATTCTGCTTGAGGAACTTTCCAAGCGCCTTTTCAGTTCTTGTCTAAATTCCTCCTTCAATTCCAGCCCGGAGTCGGGGTCACCGAGAACCTCTAAGATTTTCTGTTCTATTAAATACTCCAATTCATCAATGGTCAGGTCTTTAACATTTGTCATCTCTATCTCCCCTTTGGCCTAATCAGACCATGTGTCTTACTTCGCTTCATAAACTACTCAGCTTCCTCATAATATATCATCATCTAAGAAGTACGTCTAGGGTTTATGTGCGCGAAATCCAAGGTCCCAATAAACCCAAATACCAAAGTCCAAATGTCAAACAAATGTCAAATGACAAAGCCCAAATAGCAAACAAAATCCAAATTTCAAACACTCATGTAGTGCGACCTTTTAAGGTCGTGCCAGCCCCCCCACCGCACGAGGCTGAAGCCTCGCACTACATCCTTGCTCGCCCGCGCCACCCCTTCTTGTCATTGCGAGGAGCCACAGGCGACGAAGTAATCTCGCCGCGGTGTGTGGCGAAGGGCATAAAAAATGGAGCCGCCCTCATTTTACCTTGACATTCAGTCCCGGTTCTTGCTACGCTTCCATAAAGGCGATAATGATGCCGCAAAGGATTCATGTAATCTACGAAAACGGGGTTCTCAAGCCGCTGGGCAAAGTGGATATTGCTGAACACCGGACATTAGAAATCCTCGTTCTCGAAGACGACTTGCCCTTGTCTCTTATCGGCCGGGTGGCAGAGCAAGGTGGCAGCTACGATTTCCTGCACCATGCTGCTGAGGACATTTACAGCGCTGATGATGGAGAGGCAGTCTAAGCGCAAGCCAGAAGCTGTGCTCGAACGCGGAGATATTGTTCTTGTCCCTTTTCCCTTTACCAACCTGACCACTGAGAAGTTGCGGCCAGCAGTTATAATATCTGTGGACCCGCGGAGAATTGATGTTATCATCGCTTTTATCTCTTCCGTAGTCTCTCCCGGAGAACTATCTGAAACTGATTATCTGCTGCACCAAGACAATCCTGATTTTGTCAAAACGGGTCTCAAGAAAACCTCGACTTTCAGAATGAGAAAATTGCTGACCATCGAGCGAAGTAGAATCATTCGCCGTCTCGGCAGAGTCAGCCCTGCTATCCAGAAAGAACTGGACATAAGGCTAAGGCAGGCTGTTGGCCTGCAGTGATGCAGTTCATAACTCCCCTTTGGCGAGCACTCACGGCGCTGAGTGCTTGCCTGTCCTCTCTTATCTTAAGAGGGGGATTCTGGTAAATTTTCTTAAGAGGGGAATTCTTGGAAAGATTGATGAAACCAGAGTGCTTAGGTGGCAAAACCGCTTAGTCCTTTGGATTTTGGGCTTTGATATTGTTTGGGATTTGGTGTTTGGGATTTAGATTTTCTTTTACTGAATGCTGACTCCTGTCTACTGTCTACTAGAATAGTCCACAGGGTCATAGTGTCCTTCAGAACATGCCTTGTATTTCCCGTCCGTAGGGGCGGCGCTTGTCCCCGCCCTTTCGAGCGAAGGCGGAGATAAACTCCGCCACTACATTTGAGTGAGGACCCACTTGTTACTGCTCCAGGCCGAGAGAGAAATGCAGGGCCTCCTCTACCGCTTTCGACTTTTCAGCACTCAGAGTGGTCAATCGCTCACGCAGACTCGCCTTAGCAATCGTGGTGATAGTGTCCAGATTGACAACACAGGCACGGGGCACACCGTCCTCATCTCCTAATGAAACCTCTGATGGGATGCCACGGATGCGCGTGGTCAGTGGAGCCACCATTACCAGTTCCCGAACAGCATAGGCCTCATTGCGGGATAGAAGCAGCACAGGACGTCTCCCGGCAGGCAAGTCCAGTTCCGCCCACCATATCTCGCCTCGTTTCACTCCCAGGGCTCCGCAGCCAGCACGGCGCTGCCTATCCTGTGAGCAGCTTCAACCTCCTCAGCTGACTCCGGGTATTGTTGGTAGCCGCGCACGTAGTCTCTTATCGCGGAAGACTCCCGTTCCTGTTTCAGACGTGTCTCAACGGCCCGGCGAAAGAACTCGCTCCGGCTTTCTCCTTTGGCCTGACGCTCCATTTCCACGGCGGCTAAGACGTCCTCGGGTAGGCTTATCGCGACCTTAGCAACCTTACGCATAGTAACGATCTCCCGAAGCTATTCATACCATAGTATGAACCATCGTTCGGCTTCTGTCAACTGCATAAGTCGCCTCTTTCCCGACGGGAGCTCCCGCGATGCTCGATGGCGAGGGTCAGGGCGAGGCCAAGCTGAGGGTCAAATCCCCCTCTCTAACTCTCTCCCGCCAGGGGAGAGAATTATAAGGACTTTTGCAGTTAACTATGTATTTTGGGCTTTGATATTGTTTGTGATTTGGTACTTGGGATTTAGGATTTTCCTTTACGAGATTGCTTCGGGGCTTTCGCCCCTCGCAATGACAGGGGGAAAGAAATCCTCGCAATGACAAAGGAAGAAGGCGCCTCGCAATGACAATAGGGAAGTGTCATTGCGAGTGAAGCGCGCCAAGCCCATCAGTTAAATTCCAAATGTCAAAATCCAAATGACAAAGGGGGAAGGCTTGTCGTAATGACAGGAGGTGACCAACCTCGCAAGGACTTTTACATTATTTCTGCAAATTACCCTTTGTACACATCTCCCCTTGGAGATATCCGGAACACCAGCACAGTTTTATTAAACCTTATAAATAGCACCCTATACCTACCAACCCTGATCCTGTAAACATCCTTTTCACCTTCTACAGGCTTTAAATCTAGCTCTAAACCTCCAGATAGTCTAAAAAGAACAATATCAACTAAGTTCTTGTATTCCTTTGGTAGCTTTTTATACTGCTTGGCTGCTTTTCTAGAAAACTTTATTTCAAATCTTCCCAATTGATAATCTCACCTTTCTCATGCTCTTTTAGAGCTTCCCTATACGATGTGTCTTCTTCATCAGTTAAAGGAGAGGTATCACTTCGGATTAGCATTTTGGAAAATATGTCCATCAGAGTATTTTCAGGTAATCCTTTAAGCATCGCTATAATGCTATCTTCAGATATCGAGACTATCTTTGCCATTTTCCACCTCCATTGGCAACGATAATTATAGCATTTCTATCTGTCTCCGTGGCTAAAGTCCAAATGACAAGTGAAATCCAAATGTCAAAAACGAAAATTCTAAACGTTTTGAACATTGATATTTGGTGCTTTGATATTGTTTGGGATTTGGTGCTTAGGATTTGAGATTTTCCCCTCAGGGATTGGGATTTAGTGCTTAAGACTAATGTCTGTCACTATGAAACTGATTTAGGCACAGCTTTATATATCCTGGTCTCACTTGCTGCATTACCACCGGCGCCCACTATGGCGGTTACGTTGAAAACAAGGCCCCTGGCGCTACTGAGGGTAGCACCCGTGCCCTGCGTTATGGCAGCAGTGGCAGCCTTGGTTTCGGATGTCCAGCTGCCTTTTACGGCGCTAGTGGCAGTAACTGTAATAGTGCCCCCGGCGGCGGTTGTGTTCCAGGTCCACGCCTTTGTAGCAGAGTCGTAGGTAGCAGTAGCGCCGGCCGTGGCGTTGACCAAGATCTTGGAGATGTCTCCACTGGGAGCAGTAGTTATTCTGCCGCTATCATTTGTCGCCCCACGGGTAATCACGAATTTATTACCGCTAACAGGCAAGCTAAAGTCACTGCCACCACTAACCTGACAATTAGTTTTAGTAGAGTTAATAAACTCAAACACAGGAATCTTACCAGTTCTCACTGAATCAAGGCTAAAAGAGTCATCGCTGACAGCGACATAATAACTCCCCCTGAGACCAGAGCTATCCAGGTTAAACACAATTTTATGCTTTCCACTCGGGTCAAAATTGACCCACTGCAGGATAAGGGGGAAGCCTGAAACTCCGGTTATTGTCGCGTTTTGAGCCGAGTAAGCATATTCGCTAAGCCAATAGCCCGTGTCTTGCACCTCCCTGACAGCGACCATATGGTTAGCGCTACGGGTACTGCCGGTATAAATCTGGTAAACGATCATGGCAATGCCGCCGGTGATAAGACTGGTAATAGCGATAGCTATTATCAGCTCAAGTAGAGTTAAACCCTTCTCACCTTTCCTTAGCTTTTTCATCTTCATCATCTCAAACAAATCCAAATTTCAAAGTCCAAATGTCAAACAAAATCTAAATGCTTAAATGCCAAAACCACTTCTCTTTGTCATTGGGGCTTTGAACTCTATTTGGCATTTGAGTTTTGTCATTTGTCATTTCTAAAGTCTCTATACCCCTCCGTCATCGGTCTACCTTATAGCCCTCCAATGTGATTTCGACACTACCGGGATGCCAGGCGCTATTGTTGTCAATAAAGGTATAGATTACCTTATCCTGAGCCGGGTTTTCCTTGTCCTTGTCCTTAATCACCAGCGCTATCTTCTGAAGGCCAACGTCCTTGCTTACCGGCTCATTACTTTCGCTATCCCAGGGTATTCCCACTATATCCGCAACAACCGTACCATTACGGTTGACGCTCCAGATAGAGTAACCCGCAGGGATGTTTGAAATTTTTGAATATGTGGCTACACCTCCAGCCGGAGCAGAGCTATAAATCTGGTTCTTGACATCCTCTATTTGCCTTCTGGCCAGGCTTTCGGCAACAGTCCGCTCGTCAGCAAGCCCAACACTCAGGGAGGCAGTAGATAGGACGCTCAGAAAGGTGATGCTAATTATTCCCAGAATAGCTATAGCTATCAGTACCTCAATCATGGTGAGGCCCCGGGAGCTGCCCTGGAAGGCTTTCCTTGCCTGGCTACTCAGTCTTACCATTTTCACTTTTTCCGTACTTCTCCGTCCTTGTCATTGCGAGCACCCTCAGGGTGCGTGGCAATCTCCGCATTGCCCCCACCGAGATTGCTTCGGCTGGCTTTGCCAGCCTCGCAATGACAGAAGGAAGAAGATACCTCGCTACAAATTACAAATATCAAAATCCAAGTGTTTAAATGCCAAAACTACTTCCTCTTATCTGGGTTCTGAGCTTTGTAATTTGTCATTGCCCCCTGGTAATCCTCACCTAGCTACCCATCTGACCATAGAGAGAGTACATAGCTGACATCATGGCTAAAACAACAAAACCAACTATTCCGCCTATTATTAACGTCATTACTGGTTGAATAAGCCCCACAGCCGACTTGGTTTTGTCATTAGCCTCCATGTCAAAGTTGTCGGCTACGGTATTTAGTGTGTTCTCGAGATTACCGGTTTCCTCGCCTACTTTCACCATCTGCGTCATTAAGGGCAAGAAGAGCTTCCTCTTGACCATGGGTTGGGACAAACCTTCGCCTCTGATTAACTCCTGCTGCACTCCAGTCAAATTCTCAGCCACGAATTTATTGTTGCTACTGTGAATGGCTATGGCCATGACCTCCGGTAAAGGCAAGCCAATCCTCACCAGCATTGACACAGTCCGGCAACAGCGGGAAAGCTCACTGAGCTGGATAATACGCCCGAACACAGGGACACGAAGCATCATCTTATCCCAGCGGTATTTCCCGGCCGGGGTCTTGATATAGACAAAAACTGCGGCAGCAGCAATCAAAACCCCGAGCAAAACATAAAGCCCATAATGATTAGTCCAATCAGTCAGGCTAATAAGGATTCTGGTGGGCGTGGGCAACTTTGCCCCGACTTGAGAGTACAGGGTGGTAAAAGCGGGAAAAACCCGGGTGATCAATATCAATACCACACCAACAGTGACAAGAATCACGATAACGGGATAGGTCAAGGCACTTCTTATCTGCTTTCCAGTAACGGTTCCCTTCTCTATATAGTCAGCCATTTGCCTCAGCACCACATCCAGGTTACCACCTTGCTCACCGGCAGATATTGCCCGGTAGTACATTGCAGAGAAAGCCCGAGGGTGCTTACTCATGGCTGCTGACAGTGAACTACCGCCGCGAATATCCGAGGCTAGCTCAGTAACTATTTTCGTCAGAGTTTGATTAGTTAGCTGGTCTCGTAATAAGTCTAAGGCAGTAACAATATCAGTGCCGGACTCCAGGAGTAACGCTAGCTGGCGGGAAAACATCACTATTTCTGCCGGCTTTATCTTAGACAAGAAGGCTCGCAGTCTTTCTTTATCAAACCAGGGACGAACTGACTTAAGACTGAGCACCCGATAGCCGCCATAAGCCAAAAGTTCAGTTGCCGATTCTTCACTGGTAGCCGAAACTTTGCCACTAATTAACTTTTTGTTTTCTTCACTATAAGCTACATAAGTAAAATTCATTTATGACCTCCAAACGGCTAAGCTGCAACATAGGCATTGCGCAGTACCTCAGAAGGAGTGGTAATACCTTCTTTCACCTTGCGCATACCATCGTTCGCCATAGATATCATACCATCTTTAAGGGCCTGAGCTCGAATATCAGTACTGCTGGCTCGATTACAGATCATCCCTCCTATCGTGTCGTTCATAGTTAGAATTTCAAAGATTCCCGTACGCTTCAGGTAACCGGTATAGGAGCAGGATTTACAGCCGGTACCATAGAGGAATTTGGTCTGCTTCTCCCCCATTTCTTTTTCATAAGCCATCTGCTCAACCAGGGGGGCCTCAATAAGGCGACCACAATCAGGGCAGACGCGGCGCACCATCCGCTGAGCGACAACACCAATAACCGCTGAGGCGGTAAGGAAAGGCTCTACCTTCAGATCAACAAGACGGGAGAGCACGCCGGCAACCTCACTAGCATGGATAGAAGACAACACGATATGCCCAGTTAAGGCTGCCTGAACAGCTATGTTAGCTGTTTCGGCATCGCGTATCTCACCAACCAATATTACATCAGGGTCAAGACGAAGTATAGACCTCAAACCGCTGGCAAAGGTGATGCCAGCCTGGACGTTAACCTGAATCTGGGTAATATCCTTAAACCGATATTCAGCAGGGTCTTCAATAGTGATGATATTGCTCCCCTGAGTATCAAGGGAATTGATTGAGGCATATAGAGTGGTGGTTTTGCCAGCTCCGGTAGGACCACTAACCAGAATCATACCGTAGGGAGCCTTGAGCATACTTTCATACTTTGCCAGGCTATCAGGTAGAAAACCAAGCTGCGCTAACCCCAGAGTAGCCATTGACTTATCCAGAAGCCGCAGGGTTGCTGTCTCTCCATGGACAGTGGGAGCGGTAGCGACTCTGACATCTATCGGTCGCCCTTTAGCCTCGGTAGAGAATTGACCATCTTGAGGACGAAAATGGTCAGCGATATTCATTCCACTCAGGATTTTAATTCGTGAAATGAGTGCTCGATGTATACTTGAAGGTAGGGACATCGTATCTTGAAGAGTGCCATCTATACGGTAGCGTATTCGTAATTTATCTTCTTCCGGCTCAATATGAATGTCGGATGCGCGGGCTTTGACTGCTTCTTCAACTAGAAGGTTGAGCGCCTGAACCAGAGGGGTATCAGTAGTAGCCTTAATAGCTAGCTTCTCATCAGTTTCTTCAGCCGGTATGTCAATACTAGAAACTTGCTTTGCAATTTCGCTATAGGCTTTATAGTTGAAGTCCATAGCGTCCCTGACTTCCTCGGCAGTGGCCGCTACAGCCTTAATCCTCATTCGGGTCTGGGCGGAAAGAGCCTCCAAGGCAAAGATGTCAGTCGGGTCTGCCATAGCCACTTCCAGTGTCTTACCAGATATAGTCAAGGGTATGGCATTATATCTCCTGGCTATCGCCTCGGGAATCAGTTGCAACGCCTCAGGTTGGGGCATCTGCCGCAGTAGCTTGATACGGCCCTTTTCTGTCTTAACAGGCTTCTCTGCCACCCGGACAGGTTTCTCGGCTGGCCAGACGACAGGCAACTCTTCAATCACAAGTTTAGACACGGGCTTTTGACCCAGCTTAAAGACTTTGATCAGCTGGTGCTGGGCAAATTGCTGCGCTTCAGGGCTAAGCCCCACCGATACCACAATGACTTTCTCATCAACGCCAACTTCGTAGGCTTTAGTATCAAACAGCATTACCTGTTCCAGGCTCACTTCCTTATCTCCATCCAGGAAATCTATACCCAGCTTATGCTCAACCTGATCATTTTCAGCATGAGCCAGTATATCGAAGGTATATTCAATCCCTGACCGGCCCTTAACTTTGGCCCTCTCTTTTACTCCATAGCCCCGGCTGGCTAAAGATTTGACCAGCTCCTCCCTTGACTCAAACCTGACCGGCTCTTCGGGCTTAACAGGCTGCGTGGGCCCCAGAGTTAATAGTTGTTCAATGCGTTCTCCATCAATAACCTTTATTCGTTGTTTGCGAGCCAGCTCCTTCGCTTCCTCGCTAATTCCAGGGACAGCAATGAGAATCCTGTCAATAATGCCGCAATCATAGGCTTTATTGGCCAGGCTGAAGATAGTGCCCACTTCTACCTCTCTATCACCAGCAGCCGCAATGCCGATAGCAATAGTATAGTTAGTGAAACCATCATCTCTTTGAGCCAGCATATCAAAGGTATGCTCAATGCCTGAGTTCCCGAGGTGCTTAGCTCCCTCGGTTACTGTATACCCCTGCTGCTCCAGATACTCTCTAATCTGTGCCTTTAGCTTCGAACTAATTTCCATCTGATGCTTCTTCCCATTCACTTTCGGCAATTCAGGCAAAGTGTAATTCGCGAACTGGCTGAAGTCAAGATTTCTGGCCATGTCTTAACCCGAGCCCGTCAGGGCGTAGCAATTTATTTTTCTCATAACCTAAATACAATTACAATTTATCATATATCACTGGTTTGTCAATAGAACTTTTGGGGGGGTCTCCCCTGTACAAGAGCCGTTGTTTGACCTGTCATTGCGAGCCCCGATAAGTCGGAGCGTGGCAATCTAATTGGTTCTCACGGAGATTGCTTCGTCGCTGCGCTCCTCGCAATGACAAACGGGTTCGTCATTGGGATTTTGATGAGAAGAATCAAATTCTTCCTTTCTTTTGTTTAGGATTTGAAATTTGGCGTTTAGGATCTATTTCCTTGTGAGGGCGGCATCTGATAGTGACTTTCAGCCACTATTCCGGCAAATGACCGCAATTGCCTGTAAAGTGGGCAGTTAAACTGCATCGGAATTTTCTGGCGCCTTCCGTGTCTTTGCTTCCGGTGAAATCCAGCCGCTGCGCAGGGCGAGAGCAACAGCGTGGGCTCTATCATTAGCATTCAGCTTACGAAGGATAGCGCTGACATGATTCTTGATTGTTTGCTCGCTGATTGTCAGGATACGGGCGATTTCTTTATTTGAGTTGCCCTCAGCAACGTAGGTTAGAATCTGCGTTTCCCTTTTGGTAAGGGGTGCAGCCACGCCTTCCATAGTACTAGTGAAACCGCGAAACTGGTTTAATACCTGCTTGGCAACTCGGGGCCTAGTCATCAAGCTTTCATTTATAGGGTATTCACCGCTGTGGGCTCGTCTTATGGTGTTAGCCAGCTCGTCGGCAGTGGCTTTCTTACTCACGCAAGCCGCAGCGGCAGTCTTAATAACTTCAAAAAGCTCTTCATCATTAGGGTCAGGACTCAGCACTATTACCTTAGTATTTGGGTAGTATTGGGCAATTTTTCTACCCAGCTCGATCCCGCTGAGGCTCGTCAGGTCAGAGCCAAGCAAAGCAACATCAGGAAGATTAGCTTCAATTAGCTCGAGTACATTCTGTGCGGGGTCACATTCCAATATCTCCAGGTCAGGTTGTCGAGACAGCGCCTGATGCACGCCAGCTCTGAACAGCGCCTGCTCATCAATTACCACAACTTTGATCTTATCCATCAGTCACCTCCTAGGAAAACTTGACAAGCGTCATTGATATAGTATAATAGTAATAGGCCAAAAGTACTATATAGTAGTGTGGCGTAATGAACAAGCGAAGATCTAATATAGAGATAATAGCGGATATGCTCAAAGTGGGGGAAAATGGCGCGGGCAAGACGGAGATTATGTATAGCGCCAATATGAGCTATGCCCAGATACAGAAGTATCTTGGTTTTCTCTTGAGCCACGGGTTCGTCAACAAAGTGAAGGTGGGAAATCCCGTAGTTACCTATCAGGTAACGGACAAAGGAGGAGAGCTACTCAAGAATATAAACAGCATAATAGAAATACTCGAGTTCCGGAATGGCAATGGCAATAATGGCCACGGAGCTTGAGTCCTGAACAATGTTGTGGAATTATAGAGGGGTGCCTGGAGGGGTAGAGTGAGGTCACCCCTTATTTAATATAGAAAAAGAAGGAGCTACAATGATAGGAGCGGTATATGTCTGAAAAAAGAATGCTAATAGTAGATGCCGAGCTGGTTAAAAAAATGGACGACAATCGCGGTGATTTGGGGCGGTCTGAGTTCATCAACTTCCTTATTGATAGTCAGTTGAAGGAAAAGGAAGAGGGTAAAAAGCAAGGCGGCATAACCCGGGAAGAATTTCACCAGTTTCAGGAAGGCACGAAAGAACTATTGCGCAATTTCCTGGAATTCTTTATCAGCTACGGGTTGGAGTTAGGCAAGCAACCCAGCGATAACGAATTCGAGCAATTAACCCGGAAACTGCAAAGTTTAGATAGCTCGGCAAAAGTAAAAAGCTCCTAACTTCCTCGCATTTTTCTCCGCGCTCACATCATCCACAGCTTCAAATAGAACTATCTTCTAGAAGATAATCTCTTCCCAAGCTATTCTACTATTGTCATACTGTCATCAAGATAGCTATTTCTCTTTTGTCATGCTGAATGACACGAGGGAAAGCTGGAGGGACAGTTATGACAAGACCGATTGAGTTACTGCGTCAGGGCAGAAAAGAAGAGCTATGGCAGATGTGCTGCGGCTTTCTTAACCTCAATCTGGAGCAGTTTATGGTTATCCAGAAGAGGCTGCTTCTGGAGGAGATTGAGTTATTAAAGAACAGCGAATTGGGCAGGAGGATGTTGGGTGGTGCCATGCCCAAGACCATAGAAGAATTCCGGGAGCAGGTACCTTTAACCACCTACAGTGATTACTTACCGGAGCTTGTGGAGAAAAGGGAAGATGTGTTGCCAACCAAGCCTGCCATATGGGTGCATACCATAGGCAGGGCCGGTGAGTATGACACTAAATTAGTACCGGTTTCTGGGAGGTTTTTGTATGAGTTTGAGCGAGTGGCTGGTGGTATCGGGCTCCTGGCCTCTTGCAACGCTCAAGGTGATTTTCCACTCAAAGAACATATGAAAAACCTATCCACGCTGGGTTCACAATATTATGGAAGTGGCGCTGTAGGATATATGATAAAGCAGGCGCTTGGCTGCGATTTCTTGCCTTCTAATGCCGATGGAAGTTCCCTGCAAGAAAAAATACGGGCTGGCTTTAAAGAAGCTTTATCTCGGGGTCTTGATAGTTGTGGCGGTTTGTCTTCTATCCTGGTTTATGTCGGTGAGATGTTCAGACAAGGGTCAATAGATATAGACACTAGTTTCTTATTATCTCATCCCAAGGCATCTACCCGTTTAATCAAAGGATTAATTAAGAGTAAGTTGGCTCATCGCCCGATGCTGCCCAGTGACCTGTGGTCACTGAAAGCGATTGTCGGTGGCGGCACTGACGGCGCTATTTTTCAGGAAAGCGTGGAAGAACTGTGGGGAAGACGCCCTCTAGAGATATATGCTGGGACAGAAGGGGGAATCTACGCCACTCAAACATGGAATTATGAGGGCATGACTTTTATTCCCAACCTCAACTTCTTCGAATTCATCCCGGAAAGGGAGTGGTTCAAATGGCAATTAAACCATTCTTATCAGCCAAAGACCATTTTGCTGGACGAGGTGAAAGCCGGTGAGAAATACGAGATAGTCATCACCAATTTCCATGGCGGTATTATGACTCGATACAGACCTGGTGATATGGTCAGGATAAGTTCGCTGCGAAATGAAAAACTAAATATTGATATACCACAGATGGTATTTGAAAAGCGAGCTGATGACCTTATTATCATATTCGGTGTTGGTTATCTGACGGAAAAAGCAATCGGGGAGGCAGTTGAAAATACCGGCATTCCTTATGTAGATTGGACAGCATGCAAGGAGGTAGTGAGTAACAAGCCAGTTCTCAATATTTATATTGAGCTCAAAGGTAACTATATTGCCAGTGAGCAAAGCGTAGCTGTATCAGTGCAGGATGAGCTGGAGAAACTGGACAGCGTTTATCACTTCAATCTCTACAAGTATGCCTATGGTAACGCTACGAAATTCCTGGGACTCAGACCGATAGCAGTCACTTTTCTTCCTCAAGGTGCCTTCTCCAGTTATATCTCCCAACAGCGGTCTGAGGGAGCTGCTTTAGAAAGTCTGAGACCGCCGCATATTAACCCCTCTGATGAAGTACTCTCTTTGTTGAGAGCCCCTAAGGTTTTGGTGGAGGCTGCGCCTGTAACTGAAGCTGAACGTGCAGCTGCTTGATGACAGCAGCGTAGTCTAGAAAAAATCAGGACGCTATTCAAAAACAACGAAGGCGAGGTCAAGACCTCGCCTTTTCGTTTATCACTCCCAGCCCTTCGCAGATTCTCAGTCTGTAGCCCAGAATGCAGAATGTAAAGCTTCAAGCTCATTTTATTTATATGAGAGAGCTGTAGTTAAGGAACACTCGGCACCTTTTGGTGATTACCATTACCATAGTACCATAGTACCTCTTGACAACCTCTAGATTTATATGAATAATACAGTAATAACTTCATATGAGAGCGATTTACAAAAATGGTGGTACAACAGTTACGGCAAGTTTCCATTCCCATCAGGGAAGGGGCAGAGTAACAGGTAAAAGTGTGTTAGAATTCACAAGCTTGACCATACAATGGTAACATCATGAATGTCCAGATTTTAATTCCTTTAATTGCTACGATTGCCTACATCCCTTTATTTGTTATTTTGCTATCTAACCAGCCATGGCAACAAAGGCAGAAGCTTTTCCTTTTATTCTTGATTCCTGCTGTATTATGGAGCTTGGACATCATGCTCTTCCGCAGCGCTTTTCTTATGCCCTACAAACTTCTCCTAATTAGAATTGGCCTCTGCTTTGTCGTCTGGATGCTAGTGCAACTTCACTATTTTATCTGTTCGTTCTATCAGTCCGCGGGCATCAAGATACCATTGGCCTATCTTTTCCTGGTAGCCACCATTACCCTAGCGGCATTGGGCAAGATTCCCGAGGACGTTAAACTTATCGGTGACGGCCTCAACGTTGTTTATGGTCCCTGGATTATTGCTATATTTTTACTTTTTCTTTCCACAATAGGCGTCAGGGATATGTATTCTTTGACAAAAAAGTACAGGCTCTCACCCAACCCGGCAGAACGTAATCAGATTGTTTATCTATTTGCTTCTATTGTTATCTTTACGGCATCCTTTCTTAGCACTATTGGTCCACGTGGAGGCGAATTTCCTGTGAGCCATATCGGCAACTTTGTCGTCGCCTGTGTCTTCACCTACGCTGTTATCTCCCACCGTCTGCTGGATATCAAGGTTGTACTCCGCCAAGCCCTTATATACATCGTCCTCTATGGCGGCGGTGTGGGCATTGTGTTGTTGCTTTTCAGCCTCGCTCACCGGTTTGCCGGCTTTAAGTTTAACTTTGCTTCTCTGGCGGTAACCATGGGCCTGGGAATTCCCACTATCCTGTTTCTCGGCCACAAAGTACACGACACTTGGCAAAGGAAGGTAGAGCAAGCCTTTATCGGGGCAAGATATCTTTATCGCAGGCAGTTATCTCAGTTTATCACCAAGATACACAGTGTCCCCACTCTAGAGCAACTGGGCAGTGGATTTATATCCCTGGTTGCTCAGTCCATTGACTGTCGGAGAGCCTGTTTGCTTTTGCCCGAGGCTGGAAACGGAGGCTTTAGTGCCCAATTTATCTATCCTCCTGTGGAGAATAATCCCATAGAGGGATTGAAATTAAGGCAAGATAGTCCTATTGTGACCTGGCTGCGACAAAAAGGAGCCATACTAATGGAAGGAAATCTCGATATCCTTCCTGAATTCCAATCCATATGGCAGGAGGAGAGAGATGAAATTCGATCGGCCGGGGTAACCATGTTTGTTCCCCTAATCAACAAGGAAGAGCTTGTGGCTGTTCTGGCAATAAGTGAGAGACGAGATGAGAGGCTTTATACAGTTGAGGACATTGATTTATTGGAGTTTGTCAGCGC
>JBEKTM010000001.1:0-54136 GCA_049516035.1 Dehalococcoidia bacterium | reverse complement strand
CATTGCCCGGGTTCCACTGGTTAGTCGCACCGCCAACCAGCACCGCAGTAATCGTCTGAGCGTCATTGGCGGTAATCACCCCATGACTTCCATCCGTGGTATTCTGGATGGTAAGACCGACCAGGCTATTGACCTTCATTGGCGCAATATTAGCGTCGGTCATTACGGTCGGATTGACAACTACCGGGGTATATGTACCAGCAAAGTCACGAGCGCCGACAAGGTGCAAATTCCAGTTATCTTTAGCGGCCATGATAGTGATAGCATCGGCCAGGTTGTTTACAGGGTTTCCAGGTAAACCAATAGGCCAAGCAGTCCCGGGAACACCGGCTACCACGTCCATATAGACGCCATCGACTATATCAGGCGTACCAAATACTGAATCAAGAATCTTTTCCAGGTCTGTATATAACTCGTGTTCCATATTAGCTCCTTACGGAGACTGTACTTTAGCGTAAATAACCGTTCCGCAGACCGGGCATGTCCCTTTAATGGCCGCTCCGTGTAAGGGAATCGTCACCGGCTTCGGGTCTTTAATCTCCCGGATAACCTGACATTTTATGCAAAAACCATTCATCTCCGGCTCCTCCTACGGGCCTCGTACCAGATAAGCACCGAACTGAATAGGCTCGAACACTACGTTTATGCCGAGATTCGTAGCACCGGCACCGGTGCCAACCAGGTCTATATCTATGGTGTCGCCGGCTTCCAGTATCCACGGTCCTTCGGCCTGCTGAAGCATACCATTGACAAGCAAATTCGCCCGGGTTGCCCGGAACGGATCGAGCATCGTTAATACATCGGCGGGGCCACCATATATAGCCGCGGTCGTCATGTCCGGCGTAGCAGCGCCTCTCGCCTGTAAGACAAGCTCGACGATTTTCATAGCATCGGTGGCCGTCCACATTACATGCAAGCCGGAATTGGCCGGAAAGATAACGTGGCGGTAGAGAACATTATGTTTGCCCGGCGCGAAAGTCCACTCATCATCAAGGGTAACCGTTGCGGCCAGGTCAACAAATACGATGGCAGCCGCGGCGATCTGGACGAGACCAGCAGTGCATGACGCCGACACATTAAGTGAGACACTGATGGCGGAAAGGTAGAAGAAGCAGGCGGGGTTATCCATGTTAATTACGCTCACGTCACCCTGACCACCCACCCATGCGAATAGTCCTCCACCCGACAAAGAGACACCCAGGTACGGAGGCCCCCATGATGTGCAATTAAAAGCATTAATGCCAAACCCCAGGGGAATACCCGCAATACTGCCGATGAGACAACCATTCAGAGTCGCATCTATCATGCATAATATCGCCGGGTTGGCTATCGAACCGGTTACAAAACACCCAAAAGCGGTAAGAAAGCCCGGGCTGGAGCCTTCTATCGCCAGATTAATAAATGTTGATGTGGCAACATCGTGAGTGTTTAGGTCTACTCCTGACGTGAACCAATCACCATCGCCAATGAAAGTAAATGGTTTTAATAAGTCCTGATCGAGTACCAATCTGTTTTTGATATGGAAGTTACTCGTATTCAGGAACCCGGATATTATTATTGCGTCGGTCAGATTATTAACGGGCTTACCGGCAGTCCCGATAGGCCATGTTGTTCCCGCTGTGCCGTTAACCGGATCGATGTAAACCGCATCGAGAGCAATGCCGACGCTCGGGAACGTGATCGTATCATACCCGATGGTAAAATTCTTGACAAAGGTGGTATGAGTAACCAGATCTGCTTTCGCATAAACCTGAATCAGATCGCCGGCAGACAAGCCGTAAACATCCTGGCTGAACGTAGTGAATACACCTGTCGAATCGGTAAAAACAATAAAGAACGGAGCCACCGAGGTCGGGACCGGCACACCGTTCTTGTATATTACGGCAGAGGCGGTCCCACCGGGAACACTGATCCTCATGTCGAACTTGATACGCGCTCCGCCCTGGTTGCCGGTGAACGGAAGCTCTTTTACCTTGACATAGGCTATGGAGGATGTCGATACAAGCGCGGGGCTGGAAAGTTTGACGTTATCGGATGGGAACGTGGTTACAATTGTGTTTGCATTGACGGATGGCTGCATGATATACAGCTCATCACCAACGGAAAGCGGGGTCCCGAAGGCAGAGAACAGTGTAAATGTACCCGTTGCTCCGACATAGCTCGTGCAGATAACGGAATCGCCCTGCGGAGGCCCACCAGAACCATCATTTTTGCAGACGACGTAAACGTCCCAATCCTGGAAAAAATCATCCTTGAATCCACTGAGGGTACAAGCGAACATAGTCGGGCTGATAACCGAGGTTACAAGAGTATCAAATACCAATCCCTTAACTAGTGGCGGAACTGCGCTTCCGATTGCCATGATAGCACCTCTTAATCCGCTTCTAACGTGTAGTCGATAATCAGTTGACCGGCTATCGCTCCCAGCACACCGACAAATATCGCATCGGTGTTATTAACACGATACGCCACCTCTTCATTCGGGACTAGCGGCCAGGATTTTGAACCGACAGGATGGCCGTCAACATAGACGATGCTGCCCAGCGGATTGCCCGGATCTGATTTTATCAAGACGTGCATTCCTGGTGGAACCTCATGGCCCGGCAGCCGTTGCTTCGGCTGATTTGGAAGCAGGATAACGTTATCGCAATAAATCCCGTCAGAGTTGGCTACAAATACTTCTTGTGCTCTAGGTGACTTAGCCATTTCGCTACCGCCTTATAAGGTATAGGATAATTCGATGGATAGCTGCGCGTCGAGCAGGAGTAGGTTCGCACCGACCGCTTTGGCAAGTAGCCACTGGAAGCTATAGGTATCGTTGCCCGTAACGAAAGCGGAGACATCGATAGCGCCGGTCAGCTCCTCACCAGCCTCTTCTCCGGAAGCGAGAACATCATACTGCGTATTCACGAAATCCATGCAGTCGTTCCAGGCACCGGCGCCCTTCTTGATCTGGATTACCTGGGATGTCGCCGCGACGGTGGCTCCGCTCAGATTATTTTCGGCGACGCTCGTATCGCGCACGGTGCGGAACTTGAATTTTACATGCGCCTTGGTGACAAGAGCGCCAGCCGGAATACCTGCAACGATAACCGATGGCAGGGCTAACGTAGCAGCTACAGCCGGAACGGTGACTCTTGCCTGCGGGGAAGACACAAAAGCCGGCATATCAAAGGTCATCTTTGGGACTTTATCGGTCTGCACTTTGACCAGTAAGAGATCGACCAGCACCGCGGCATTGGCGAGGTTGGGATTAATAAGAACAACCTCATCTCCAGCAGCAACCGCAACAGTATATGCGGCAGTCGTAAATATGCCGGTAGCCGTATCATAAGCGGTAATGGGTTGCTGCTCGCTCTGAGGCGCCGCATCAACCCCGCCGTGTGTTCTCAAGACAAAAGCCTGCCATGGATTAGCGCCCGGTGAAAGAAAGGCATCAGCACCCCTCCCGGCGAGATTTGGAATTGTGAACTGGTTAGCGCCGGGAACGTTGGTAACCTTACCGTATAGAGCAAGGCCGAAAATCGAGTTAACGGCCAGGACTTCCTGGTTATTCGTAGTAAAAGACATCTTACCCTCCTTCCCGGCTATTTAAATAAAATGATATTTAATCACGATCGTACAGCCTGCATCGGTGGCGCTGCATATCACGCCGACATTGCCGAGCCCAACTGTATCTTCATGATCTTCGCCCATGCTGTCCTCGTCAGCCGAGAACGATGCGTTCTGAGCAACGGTCGTCTGGAACGGGAATGCCGACCTTGCGACCGGCGCCGCGACATGGGCTGAGATATCCTGGGTGAAATCATCTTCGAGCTGCACGGTAATGGAACCGCTTGCACCCTGATTATCAATATCGATATCATCGATAATCGCCTTCATGTGCAGCGGTGTTGAAAAGAGTGGTTGAACTACCAAATTCGCGCTACACCTTGCCGTAGCCATAAATTACCTCCTTAGTATATATAAAAACTAGACTTTATTTTATTTACAACATTATCGGGGTTTTTCATTTCTTTCCCCCAGATAACTAAGGCAGAAAAACCATAAGTACCAAAAATAGTCTTTCGTTTATTCTCATCATCCAGTTCATGCCAGTGTTCACCGAATAACTCTATTACGGACTTCTTCCCATTTATGTTAACGAAATCCGGGCATAAACCACCTATAACGAAAGAGCCATCTCCTGTGTATTTCCAATCATTAGGAAAGAACTGTGCCAGAAGAGATTCTAGTTTTGATTCTAGCTTATTCGGGCTACAACCTGCTTTAGACATATTTTTAATCCATTTTTTAATAGTTTCAGGAGAAGCATTCTTATGCGCATCCGACAAGTTCTTCTTCTGTTGTAAAGTAAAATGTTTCCCCTTGAATGTGTTCGGTTTACCAGACATGGTTACTGACTCCTTTATTGCATAAGCAGCAATTCTGGGGTCAGTATCTTTCGTTAGACCTTTATTCCAACCCGGAATTCCTAAATCCTGCGGACGGCGTCCATCAAGACTATGATTCTCTTTATTGAATTTTCGATTTTTCTCAATGCTACGCTGAGTATTTAAAGCATCTTTCTTTGTTCTTAATGAAATCCCGGCAGCATAAAATTTATTGAATAAGGCTGACGGAGAGATATGAAACTTTAAACCAATATCACTAAGGCTAAATTGATCATCCCAATAGAGTTTTTTGCACTCATCTAGGGGTATGTATCTAGTCTTTGTGAGAGCTTGCTTGGCAATTCTCTCATCAGTTTCTTTGGTTAATCCCCTACTCCAATCACAACCCATTTTTAATATTTCCCTCACGATCAAAATACGTTCAACTCATCATAGAATGGGATATAAAGAGCCCGTTCCTGGATACTCCGCCACTGGCGGACATCTTCCATGGTGGTAATGAGGGCGGAACCGGAGCCGGTCTGAACCGTCCATCCGGAAGGTACTACGGTTTCCTGGCCGTTTGCGACGGCGGAAACACCCCCGCGCGAATCAGTGATTCTGGTATCTCCTTTCTGACCGCCGTAAACACAAGCGACATTACCGCTCGGTACAACAACGGTAAGATTGGACCCGTAAGGAATACTCACCGCAGCGATGCTGGCAAGTGTGATATTGGTGAGCTGGGCCTTATTGACGCGGAAATCTATGGTCGCCTTGCCATAGTGGTTAGCCCCGACCATGGTATCACCGCCGTCCATGAACACATTCAAAAGAATCTGAGGCGCGTTCAAAATGGAATATAAAAACCAGGTAGGGCTATTATAAGGGGAGTCTTTGGGATACTTCGCACCCAAGTACCGATAAACCGGATCGATCATAGCAGGTGGAATCGCCGAAGAGCCGAGCTGATAGATATTGAGGCTCTGGCTCGATATCTGTAGCTGGTTGAAATAGTCGCCCTTTTTCATCCCGACAGAGATCTGATAGATGATATCGGGATTTACGGGGTACATCTGGAATGTACCCGCCTGGAAGGCAGTCGGATGCGGCACACCCGGAATTGCCGGAAGGCTCTGATTTGTGAGGTCGAGGACGGCCCAGTCCTGGTCAACGATGATCCTGGAAACGGGATAGTCAACCAGAACGGTATCCTGTCTCACAACAAATGTCTGACCGGAGGCCCATCCACCCTTATTGAGATCATTCGGCCATCTCTTCGAGAATCTTACCCAGCTATGCTTTCTGAGCTGGGCATCTTCCGGCCGGATAAGGGCTACACCGTCATGGAACAACGGGGAAAGTTCACTAATCACTGTCAACCTCCTAAATTTCTCTCATCTCTTTCAGAGAGACGTGATTTAAATACCGGCCCGGCTACCCTGGGAGGATAACCGGGCCATTTCTATTAAACTGGAAAGGTTCTATTCGTCCGCCCTGATGGTGAACAGCATCCCCGCAACATCCGCCGTAACAGCAACCGCCCAAGTAAGAGTACCTGGGCCAACATCACTTACTTCCTCAACTGTAACCAGGGCTGTTTGCTCAATCTCGCCGAAGATAACGGCACCGGTTAATGTGCGAGTGGAAGTGGTACCGGTCAATGTTTCACCGTTAACAAATGTACCGGAGATCGGAAAGACATTGAGATAGTTTGCGCCCATTCCGACAACCCGACCAGTTGCGCCAGAAACACTGCCGGTCACGATTTCACCCTGGGTTAAAACGAGAGCAATAGTGCCGGCGATACGGAGCGGTTTTGCGACAAGGATCTGTGTGCCGAAATCAAGGGTAGCCGTAAACGGATTCCCCATGAAAACAGCACACTTTGGAGCCGCATATTTTTTGACTGTTATCTTACCGCCACGGGCAACGGTATAGGAATTCACCGGGTTAGTAAGAGTGGTAAGTGATACACCCGAGGTAATCGCAGAGACGGTAAGGTCCTCATGATTAGCCGAGTCCTGAAGAGTAAGCACCTGACCAACTGCGTAACCCTGTGTATTGGTCTCCGGAATAGTACCGACACCTGCTGTTACAGTACCGGTAATAAGCCGGTCGAAGTATTCGCTAACAGCCCTGTCAAACTCGCCGAGTGATGCCTCAAACTGACCGAAGGCGTCGAGCGTAGGGCCAATCAGGGCTATAGATTTAATCATTTTACACCCCCGTCCCTACAATTCATCCGCTTCAACGGTAAGCAGCATCCCTGCAACATTGGCGGTGGTAGCGACCTGCCATCTCAGGGCGCCGGCGTTAATATCGACTTTCTCGATAGTGATAAGTGCTGTTTGCTGGATATTACCAAAAAGAACGATACCGGTAACCGTGCGGCCGGAAGTGAAACCGGTCAGTGTCTCGCCCGCAACGAACGTACCGAAAATCGGAAAAACGGTAACCGATGTCGCTGTCTGAGCAATAACACGACCAGTTGCGGCGGAAGTGCCGCCGGTCACCAATTCACCCTGGGTCAAAGCAAGAGCGATGGTGCCATTGATGAGAAGCGGTTTAGCGAGAAGAACCTGTAAACCGAAACTCAAAGACGCGGTGAAGGGATTGGCCATATAGGCATTGACGCGGGCTGCCGCATACTTTTTGACCGTCAGCTTACCACCCCTGGCAACAGTATAGGTATTTGTCAGGTTGGCAGCAGCGGTGAGCTGGGTAGCAGGCGTAATCGCGGCGATGGTAAAATCTTCATGGTTCAGAGAATCCTGAATCGTGATGACCTGGCCGATCGCATAACCCTGGGTATTGGTTTCAGGAACAGCCGTACCGCCACCTGTCGCCGTATTGGTGATAAGCCGGTCAAAATAATCTCTGGCCGGTTCATCAAAATCGCCCAGCACTACCTCGCACTGTCCGTAGTTATCGAGGGTAGGGCCAAATAGAGATGACATTTTATTCATTTTATATCTCCTCCTTACCCTAACTCTCGATTAGAAGATCTTGCTCTGAACCTGCCCCGCCATGACAGCAACAAGCTCAAAGTTCGTGGTGCCGGAAACATTCGGCATGATATCGACCCCGAAGTTCTCGTTGTTGATGATGATGACCGGCTTCTCCAGACGGAATACGGAGAGATCGTTGTCATCTCCGAAGGTCCTCTTCATGGTCATTGCGACCGGCTGGAAGGGGACTGCGCCAATCTGATTCTGGAGAATCAGACTGATGGACTCGATCTTGGGCGTATAGGTCTTTTCGATGGCGCCGAAAATCACGAGCCCACCGAAGGGGGCCTGGCCGCTGGTCGTCTGCTGCGGGATGATGTGCTGCAAGACACCAGCGACAACACCCGGCTGTGTCCATGTAAAGACGCCAGCCGAAACTCCGCCATAAAGACCGAGGGCAGCGGCAAGGGCACCGTTAAGGAACGGTCCGCCGACATCCTTCGGGCGGAGCGGCCAGATATCGAACTGCTGGCCGGATGCCAGGATGCCGCCGAACACGGAGTTACCGCCAGCCGCGTGGCCCAGGATGCGGATAAGGTTAACAACGGACTCCGATTCCTCACCGACCATATCGGCGATCGGGGTCGAAACATCGGACTGGAAGGTCATGTCGAGCTTCAGGATGAGCGAATTGAGCTCATCCCCTGTCATGCTCGCCACGGCCTGGTTTACCGAAGGTTTGCCAGGATTCATGAGGGCGGATGAAACTGCGAGTTTCTCATCCGAGGGGAGACTGAAGAAACTTTCAATCGCAGGATTATACAGATTTTTATTCTTCTTTGAGAGCCTGTAAACTTGACCCATTTGATAAAACCTCCAAAATAAATATTTACTTTATATGGTCAGGTTGTAGAACTGTTAAGGTTTAAGTTTCGCCACGTATGCCGGTGAGACCCTGGGGCTGAACGGTCGGAACCTGGGGCCCGGTCTGGATCGGCTGGGGATTCGGCTGTGGAACATAAGCATCATAATGCGCAGACGCTCTCATTGCCGCGGCTGCCGCCGCCTGCTGAGCTGCCGCAGCGCCGCCATATTCATGCCACTGGCGCGGGCCGCTATAGCCGGCCTTGGTCGTCTTGCTGTAATCGATGAGCTGTTGGCCACCCTTGCGACCAACGAGCTGGCCGGACGCAACCATCATCCGGGTCGGCCAGGCATCAGGGAAATAGTTCCCGGCAAGAGCTAGGGCGAGGATCGAGACAATCGGAAGACCATAGTTGTAATACGTGCTGTACTGGCTCAACATACTGAGCTCTTTCCCGGCATTCGCGGGATTCGCCTTGAATGTCATGATCTGATCATTCGTCTTGTCCTGGATGAATGAATCAAGACCGCCGACGACAAGACCAACGCCGCCATCTGCCGCCATCATTGTCCACTTAGACATTTTAAAACCTCCTCAATTTATTAGAAAATTATTTCCTGTTTTAATTTTGGGGAGAAAATCTGCCCTTACAAAAAAGAAAAGCCGGGGGGCCTGACTCTTAAGCAAGTCAGATTTTCTCCCCCCGGCTTTAAATTTTAGATAACAGTAACATGGTAAGGTGAAAATGTTAGTTTGTCAAGCTATGTCATTGACACCCTCACCTCCTATGTTTTTTGCTTAGATCCAGATAAAAGTAATATTCCTCCTACAATCGCAACCACGCCAATCGCTATCGGCCAAATCGCCGTCGCGACGGCATTCTGCTTACCCGGAGGACCCCAAACTAGATCTATAAGTTTAATAACAAAAAACGTGGCGGCAATTATTCCAAGTACGATAAGCGCCGCCAGAATAATTGTTGTCCATGCAACCCCATCATCAAGGCCAAAGAAACCGACCGCATTTGTATATACTGACGGTTTTATATAAGCAACCACCTTAACAATATAACTGGACAATAAAGACCCTGATCCCTGATAAATATCAATAGACAGTGGGGCTGCATTTTTTGTATTTAATTGAAAGGTGAAAGCATCGATCAATAAATCTTTCGCAAATGGAACTGAGGGGAGTATTGAGGGAGCTTCAAAATAAAAATCGCATTCCTGAGCCGCCCCTTTGTAAGTATTGGTATCAGGAAAATCGGCATGCTCAACAAGCTTAAAGGAGCTCCAATCGATCCCCTGTCCAGTAAATGCCGTTTTCTCATCCAACTGGCGCCATCCACCCACAACAGAAAGATCTCGCGGAACCACAACGGCAATTTCATTTAGCAACTGCCAGCCGCCCGAAACGGCCAAAGGAACCGCGACCGCGACTTCGTCAAGCGGTTGCCATTGCACTGGAGTGGGCGCTGTACCAAGGGAAATTCCAACATACTCATCCGCATCGTCGAAATACTCTGTGCCATCCCAGACAAGTGAGCGAATATGGAGAGTAACACTTTGATCCGGCATTACCATGTCGGTCTCATACGTGTAAGAACCGTAGAGAGGAACGTTTTGATCTCCGATTACGATTGTCGGGCTTCCATTAGCACCGTTTATCGGAGCACTTGCATTGATGATTGCTTGAATATTGACGGGCGACGTCCAGATGTTTTGAATCGTAATGGCCACATGAACGGTATCGCCAGCTTTGGCGCTGCTGGGCAAAGAAACACCGACAATGCTGGTATAAGTACCAAACTCGGACATTTACCAGGCGCTCCTATCAGGTAATACGCTGGTATCCTGGAACGGATAACCCCACAGTTTGACCCTTAACCTCAAATCTGTGTTTGGCATGACAAAAGACCCGAGATCGGTTATATCAAAATATCCCGATCCTATCCCGGTGGAAATGCCATTATTTTTACCAATTGTGCTATTTGCGAATGTACCAAGATTAGCAACTTCCCCCTGGCCAGTTGCTTGCCCTGTCGCTGGAATCTCGATTACCGTAAGGCCGATCTGCCAGAAACCCCCACCAGGATTATTTGCCACGATCGTTGCCCTAATATTAAAATTTTGGCCGACCGGGACTTTTGTAACCGACTGGCCATTCCACATGATCTCAACTTTCTGTATTTGGCCAGTAATAACCGCGACATCCGCAACAGAAATACCAGGGCCAAAACCAACGCTCACGGGCCGCCCGCCAAATTTACAAAACGGGCATAGCCTCTCCGGAGCGTGGCAATAATCACACGGGCTCGCTTTAACCAGTGCCGGTGCAACCTGCATCATGGCAGCCTCCTTGTATCCGGCAACTCAAGTTACCACGTTGTTTTCGTGGAAATGGTACTCGAGCTTGCCCTGATACTTTTGACGGTAATCTTCGGCAAATTGTTCGGTGAGATTGTTGTAATGATAATGGCCAAACCGGTGACCGAGCTCATGCAGTTCTACTGACTCGCCAATAGCACCGGGATTAGGAGAAAGTTCGGGGGGAATAACGATAAGTTTGTCTTCGGGGAAATATAAACCAAGCGCCCTTTTCCCGTTTTCGTCGGCAGGAATGGGCGCGATTTCTACAGAAAGATCTTTAAAAGCTGGCTCATTTGATATTCCATGAGCATCCAAAATCCTCTGGAAACTATCATAATCCATTTAAATCTCCAAATGGATAAATCTATTTGAAATTTTAAGCACTAAGTCAATAAAATGTCAACAAGCACTTTAAAATTTATTTCTTAAGAAATATTTCCATTCAAAAAACAAAAAGGGGAACGTAAAATAATTCACGTTCCCCTTTGATAATGATTATCAATATTAAAATAAATCTATTTAATTTTTTAATTTTGCCTTCACCCGCTCCAGCTGAACCGAAATCCACCTTTCGCCACCCGGCGTATTTATAATAATCCCCATCAAGTCTAACCGGCTGCTACGTAATTCATCCAGAAGGGAATCAACCGTAACCTTATTGATATTAATCGATCCGGTAAACCTCTTAACCATGTCCCAGGTATCTTCGTTCACCGGACCTATTAAATCAACATCATTAACAATCAAGGTGTAAAGCTGGGCGGGAGTCACGTCCTTTATAAAACCAAGAACAGCGCCAAGGAAGGCCTTATCCCCGTACCCCGCAGCTGCAATTTGGCCCACCTGCTCGAGAGCGTTCATAAGTTTGAAAGACATATTTAAGGCGCTCCTTCATGATTTGCTTCCGGCATTGGCGTAACGGGAACAACTGAAGGCGGACTGTCAGGTAAATCCATGTAATGAGCACCACATTTAGGGCAATCTATTTTAGTTATTTCTGGGCCTACCGTAATTAACGTGCCGCACTTTGTGCAATTAAAAGTCTGCATCGCAGCGGCTGGAGTCGCCTTAACACCCGCATGCTGCAAAATCCGGTCGGCCGCTCCCGCGCCTATCGCTTTCGGAATATCCGCAACAGTATTGGCAATAGAAGTCTTATACTTATCATCAGCGTCTATTTTCTTCATTTCCTCAGCATGACGGTTCTTTTCTTTCTCAAGTTCAATCGCGCTAGCAGGACTTTCACCGGTAGGAGCCGCGGGTATTATACCGGATTCAACAAGATTATCGTGCATCTCCTTTGCCCGGCGCAACATTTCAAAAGGGTTCAATGCTACTTGAAGCTGCTGCTCGACAGCATTGAGCTTTGCCATTAATATTTTAACCTGATCTGAATCTTCATTGTGATTGTGGCTGTCTACCGCTTTTACCTCGGCTTCTAGCTTCTTTTTCTCAATACTAAGATAAGCTACTTTGTAAGCTTCGGCAAAACTACCATAATCGCCATTTGGGTCTTCAAAAGGCTTATCGTCAAGAACTGACCATCTCTTGGCTTCCTGTTGACCAGAACGCTCCATCGAGGCAACCTGAAGAGCTTGGGCGAAAGTGCGATACGGACCCTCGGGGTCTTCAATCGGACGACCATCAACGATTCCCCATCTTATCGAATCCTTCGCAATCATTAGGGCCTGCGCAAAAGTAGAGTATGGCCCATCGGGATCTTCAACGGGCTGACCCTCTATAACCGACCAATGCTTGACCATGGGATTCTGGGTATTTTCAGTATTGGTCGTTGCTTTTTTTGCTTCCTCTTTTGCTTTGCTGATATTGGCCTCGTGACGAGCTTTAATCTCATCTACGGCTAACCTTTTAATATCCATGGCCTGATTATTTTCTTCTTCAGCGATAGCATCGTCAAGAGTGAGCAACCGAGGGCCTTGCTGCCCTCCCTGGCCATCGTCTTTCCCTTTTCCCGCTGGCTTTAATTTGCGTAGCCGCTCTGTTATTTCGTCAGCTGCATCCTGCCTAAGTTTCGAGCCCGGGATTATCTTGTCCTCCGGCATCATCGTCTCCTTCGTCTTCGTCTTCTTCTTGATTTTGAACTTCTTCGGTTCCCCCATCTCTTCCCGAGAGCAAATTGACCATTACCCCCCTGAACATCTTCATCCCCTCTCGAACAGTGGAGGAAAAATCAGCTTTCCAACCTATAATTTGTTGTAAATCAAGGAAATCATCATAACATTTGAGATAATCGTCGGCTTCAACTACCACCTTTTTACCATGGATCTCAAAAGTAACAACACCGCCAGCCGGCTGCTCTGTACTGGAAATACCATCACTCCCGATATTCTTTGAAACTTTTTCCTCAATCTTTTTAGTAAATAACGGAGGTATTATAAAATTATTTTTCTTTAAGGCATTATAAACCTTCGTTATGGTTGAAAGACCAACATCGGGAACTTCCGCAGATACTAATTTTGAATCATAGGAATTGTCCTCACGAAGATGACGAAGAATTGATTCTGCAATTCTTCTTTGTGTTGAATTCCACTGTATTCCTGGCATCTTATCGCCTATCTACGGTTATCGTAACAATAATCGAGCCGCTTTCCGGTTTAACTTTGATAGTAACAACAGGATTACTTCGATTGGGAATACATTGAGGTTCCCGGATGACTTCGGAATTTTTTTCTTCTGGTATTTCTGATGGAATTATCCAATTATTTGCCTTTAACGCTTGATAAACCTTGGTAATTGTCGAACTGGCGTGGCCTGGCACATCTCTTAATACCAGCTTCGAATCATAAGAATTATCGACCCGGCGGTGATGAAGAACTGAATCGGCTATTCTACGTTGCAAGCTATTCCATTTAATCGTATTTCACATCCTTTTATTTAAAAAACCCAGGACTTCACACCAGCGGGATTTCACACTTCACACCCCTTGAGCCCTATTTTCCTACTTGACATTTACTTTGTCAAGGCTTTTAATTAAGCCATGGACCCAAGATTTACAGCATGGTTATTCCAGACGGGCGGCCAAATCGCCAGCGACACCATCCACCTGGCGGTAGCCCACCATTTTAAACTTGTCCCAGCCTCCTCACAAGAGGCAGAAAATCTACCCGAGAAACCAACCAATTTAGCTTTGAACACCACCATTGACACCGCATTAACACAAAATAAAATTGAGCCCTTCCGTAAACCGACTACCGAAGAGACCATTCGGCAACTCGACAAAAGACTAATAAGACAAATACTGCGTCTCGTGGAAGATTTGCTTGAAGGTGCTCGAATTAATGATATTCCATGTGATTGCCTACAAAAGCATACCAACGAAATGGATATCACGGCAGAAGAGCTCCAAACAATGTCACAAAAACCAATCTATCAACATATTAGAGATTGGTGCAGCAAATATAACTGGGGGCCAAACGAAGTAGCCAAACATCCCAAAGAGTTTTTTGTCACCCTGGTACCAGAATTACGCTCAATGAGAAAAGCCATCGAAGGAACAATACCACTAAAACCAACGGTACTTACGGAACCCACAACCGAAAAATCAAAATTAACAGACGAGAATAAACCAGACATGGCTAAAATCAAACTTTTAGCTTACAAAGTAAAATCCGGTGAGATTTCAAAAAAAGATGCTGTTTGCAGATAAAAGAAATGCTATCCGTGAATGATTGTCCAATGTGCGGCAAGGAAAGAACAGCAGAAATTAAAGAATAACCCCATACTAATCCGGAGTGAATATGGTCCCAAAATGCATTCCCTGCCTATCTGGAAGAATAAAAATAGCAATCCAAGAAGCTCTTGAAGACGATGAAATCAATGAGCTATTAGATAAAATTGACGACTGTTCTGGAGAAATTGACATCGAGCTGTGCGGAAAAAATAAAAGGCCGCGCAGCGCATACCAGCAATTCACGAGTACGTGCATGAGCGGCCTAGAATCAAAATCATTAAAGGAGTGCGCGGCAGAATGGCAAATTCTGAAGAAAAAATAAACAACGTAGCAAAAGAGCCATTTGTTTGCAAACTTGAAAAAGTTGAAACACTAAAGGACTATTTTTCGCTCGAATACGGCCCGAACGGCGAATGCCGACCATGCCGAATAAAACCACTCGCAGAATTATACCTGGGAAATCTGGAAAAAGCAAAAGCAGATGAACCAGCAAAAAAACTTATCGAGGCTTATGAAACTGAAGAAATCTTGACTATTGCAGAAACTATGGATAATATAAGAGAAGATGCGAAGGGAGATTTACGTCAAGAACTGGAAAGGCTCGACTGTATGGTGCAGAGTCTAAAAAGCAAAGAGGATGAGGATGGTAAAGAAGAGTAAGAAACTCTACCACTTGGGTAGAGATATAAAAATCAACGATGCCAATCGAATTCTCGGACTCCCCGCTAACGCACCGCTAAAGTGGAGCGAATTCCAGGAATACGCAGCAAACAAGAAAAATAAAGCATCAAGCACAAAAACTTAACGTAGGAGATTAAAATAATGGCTACAAAAACCTCAAAAAAGAGATACAACCTTTCCGGTGGGCTCAAACTACATGACGCACGGCGCATCCTTGGCATCCCTATCATCGCTCATACCGGCCGAGTAAACATGTACGCTCGTTGTATGGGTGGCAAACTCCAGTCCGCCAACTCCCTCAGCGATGCCCAGAAAACAATTCAATCCAATATCAGCGCCTGCGGCGGTGTCGCAGGTGGAAAAGCCCGCACCTGGACTCGCAAAGACGGTAAGAAAATGACCGCCAGAAAAAAGTAAAGTAAAACGCAATCAATCACTAATAAATAACCCTTCGCTTTTCAAAGAGGCCGGCTAACTACCGGCCTCTTTAATTTTGGGAATCTTCCGTGCGGCTATAGAAAACTGACACGCCTTGTTGAAACAACCCTGCCATAAATTGCAACCATTTATAATCTTGATATGAGCATCGTCTTCGGCAGTTACCTTGAGCGGAGAAATAATCACCGAAACCATTTCCTTTTTTGCGCCAACGGCGCCCTTGAATTCAGTACACTGACCAACCGCGTTTGTAATATTGATATCCAATTTATCCTCCCTACATACTGCCTATTTTAAAACAACGATGTTTGATTTAATATTGGTTTAGCATCTTTAGCCAAAACCACACAAGGAACTTCATCACCTAAATCTTCACTAATCTTCAATTGAATCGCCGGCATTAACCCATATCTCTTTTTTATCACAACGGTAGTAAGCTGCCCGTCATCCACATAAAGAAATTTATTGAAGGCGTCCTGGAGCAACTTCATGTAATTATCCGCGTCCGGCCGGGTAACTGGGAATCGTCGTCTCTTCGGGGCGGAAGACGGCCGTGGAATAACAAATGTCGCCTCAAGGCGCAGCGGCATTCCGACCGGGAAATAAGGGCCAAGCCCTTGATCAAATTGGACCGTGCGAAGAATATTATCCCGAATACTTATCCTAACTTCAGCCTCGGCATTACGCGTTTTAGCCGGCGTGTATTCGCGCACATGTCCCTTTATTACAGCTGCCCTGGCCCTTCCTTTTGCCACTGGCTCGACCATGATAATAACATTAATCGGTTTTGGCATGATTCCCTCCCTTGATTTTCTTCTTACGCTTCTCGTAAACTTCAACTAGCGTCTTGAAATCTTCCGGATCCCCTCGATGATCGGGATGAAAGGATTGACGAAGCGAATCGTAGACTTTATTAACATAATTATCGCTCACCATATCGAATAGCTTAGTGAGAACTTCGGATTTAGATTCTTCCTTCAACACCCGGGAAGGTTGAAACATTTGAGGAGCCTGGTCTAATAATTTCTGTAAGTCTGGAGCAACTACAACCTCAGTAAAATACTCTCGCCCTCCTGATATCAAAATTTTGAGATAGGAGATGTGAATTAGCCATAGCTGACGGAACGGAATATAACGGCGGAAGCTGGGCTGGACGTTCTCTTTTATCCAGAGCTCGTAATATCCATTAAACCCGAATCCCAGGGATAGCCAGTTTTTGTCAAAGGTATTGATAACGAGCTGAGTCATTTTTAATCAAGCCCCGGCCTTCCGTTACCCATCTTTTTCAAAAACTCCATTACCTGTTTACCCCGATGGGAAGGAATAAATTTAGGCGTTTCTTTCGTTCCAAATAATTCTTCACTCCAGTATTTCCGCTCACTCGGGCAGGCCCAGCACGCAATACAATCCTGTCGCTGATTTAAGCAAGATCGCATTCTTTTCCCGTTTTCTACGTAAAGACAATCACGGTATCCCTTTGCCTCAAGCACGCCACAAAGCAAATTAAGACGCTTAATAGCGTCATGAAAATTGTCCATGAGCGATTCCCGAATATCGTTATCCTTTTCCTGCATTATACTGGCAAAGTGCTTCATGAGCCGGTCATTGCCAGCAGCCACCCTTTTCAAAAGGGATTCCTGCGTCATGGCGTCTGCCTCAACAATTATCTTCGCGTCCTCTGGATTAATGTCGCCCATAATAATGTGCTCCTCTATCACCGGCACTGCTGGCTGATCAATTATTCCTATTTCTTCGGCTGTATAAATCTTGGTCTCTTTGATAAACCCATACCCAAACGGAATAAACATACCACATCCGGATTTCGAACCCTGGCTCACGCACCGGAAATACCCCTTCCACCTTTCCTGATAAGTGAGCATTCTGCATTTTGGACAATATTTTAGTTCTGCCATGAGTTTATTTCTTAAGAAATATTTTTAGCTTGCAGTTACGTTCAAGATTTCCATGAATTAAACGCTTCGACTGCTTACCGTAACCGCAATAACTCTGACCACCAACCTCAGAACACTCAAGACATTCAGAACACTGGGGAGTCCAGAATTTAGTGTTGAAGGTTGAAGTATAATCCTGGCCACGATATCTCTTCGTATTATAAAGATTCGAATCTTCGGTTCTCATAGCAGCTGATCTACCCTCTTACCAATCGGAATCTCCTGCACCGCCGTTAACCACCATCTCGGAAGAACATCTAACAATTGGCGACGGAGACGGGAAAATTGAGAATCAAGAATATAAATATCACATCTCTGATCTTTCGACCTGACTGATCTTCCTGTTTGCTGCACCAAGGTCTGGCCGGCTTTTAAAGCATACCATCTGGCACCATCCGGAAGACCCATCCTGGCTTTTATTTGGGGATCGGATAAGTCCATGAAGGGCATTTTGCAGACCACAATCGCACCAACGTTATCAGCTATGGGTAAATCAACCCCACGATCAAATGACGGCGATAACATTACCAATGGTTCTTTACTGCTTTTGAAATCTTCGAGCGCCATTTCCCGCGTCCGACTATCATGCGTAACCAGCCGCCACTGTGCAGCAAGATGGCTCAAAAGATAATCCCTGACCTTATAGCTCACCGTATGAATCAGGATTTTCTGCGCCGGGTATTTCTCCAGGATATCGTTAATCTCAAGGGCAAGAACGGGGAGCTCAATGTCCATCGTCTTCCGGGTGAGATTGACCACGGGTTTATAATAAATCGGCCGGTTCTCTACTGGGAAGGGCGAATCAAGCCTCATGTAATCACAATCGTTTATACCGAGATCAACACAGGTTATCTGCGGATCGAATATCGTCCCGGACATTCCCAAGGCATGTTGACCATGGCTCCAAAGATACTGGTCTCCATATTTCCCGACGACGACCGGCTTGAATACCCACTCGTGGCCGTCTTTCGTCTCATGGCTGAAGAAGACCCAGGAATCATCCACCTCGCTCTTAAGGAAATACAGCTTCCCGTAAAGCTTGTCCATCTTCTTCATTTGCCGGTTAAGCTCTATCTCGATCGGCCCCCACCGAGAGGAGTCGGTATCCTCCAGCTGCACCTTATAACCCGAGATCCACGGCCCTAAGGACTTGAGCACTCCAGGTATCCAATTCATCCAGTTCGACTTGTACTCCGGATTTTCCGGCGGGCGCAACCCGAACTTATCCAGCTGCTTTGTCGTAACCGTAAACTCGATATACCCGAGTAGAGCTGTATCTAATGCATCAACTTCATCCGCGATCAAAAACTCTGTCTCTCCAAATGTCGAAAAATCACCATTCGCTTCGTTTAGAAAATAAGCGTTATTCAAGACAACGAGCGGAGAATTTTTAGCTTCCGCTTTAGCACAAAAATAAGGACAATCATCGTAATATTTGCAACTTGATGGTTTGGGATAAGAACAATCATCCGCGGTCACTTCTGGAAACTGCGTCTCTTTCATGAGACAAGGATAATTAGCTCTCCCCTTCAAACTTACTGCAATATCAGAAAAATCATGCATTATCTGATTTTGAAGCTGTTTGGTGCCGCAAAGATATATGCACCTTTGCTTTAAAATCCGATGCGCACCAATCCCGGTTATACTCTTTCCTATGCCCGTGGGCGCATCCAGGAGAAACATTGGCTTGTCTGATTTGGTGATTGCCTCAACCGCTCGATACTGGTCGTCTCTCCAGTATTCGTAACGGCTAGGTAATCCCAGGCTGGTATCTATTCTCATGATTCACGTCTCCCTGTTATTTCTTAAGAAATATTAAAACTTTTCACCTGACATCCAGAGCAAAATAATATTCTTGTTGAACCCGCCGTTCGTCATAGCCTTGGCTCCGGATGCTTTTATAACTTCTTCAAAGTTGATATTTATTTTATCGCAGATCGCCATCAGGCACTCATATATATCCCCCATCTCTTCGACCATTTTCACATCATTGCCATTTGCCTCGGCAACCTCGTCAGCTTCCTCCCGGAGCTTTTTAATAAGATAAACAACCGCCAGACAATCTTCAACTTGGACGCTGGAAAATCCCCCGCCTTTCTCACGAATAATATCCGGTACCTTGTCACGAACAATTTTATCAAACTGCATCTAAACCTCCTGTACCTTCACGGCAACCGCGTCATTTAATTTAATCCCAATCGGGATCATCGCAGCTATTTGTATAGAAAGTTTTCTGTCTATAAGAATGCAAGTACCGCCACATTGAATATTTACCCCACACACAAGACAGATTAGCTTCTGAATTTTTTGGGCATTTTTCTGCCGTTCCTCTCTCTCTGGCGGAGTTAATAATCTTAGGCCCTTAAAATTACCATGGCCATCATCCGTAACTCCGGGAATTGATAATATCCTTTTCTCAAACTCTTCTTGATTTAACATATTTACATCTCCTTGTTTTTCTCCTTAATGTCCTTAATAGCTGTAATATAATTCCGGATAACCTTTTCGATAAAATCGGGTAATCTTAAATGCTCGCTTTCCGCCTGGCGCTTCACGGCAGTATGGAGCTTGTCTGATATCTTTAATCTAATTTCTCCCATCTTATCCCCTCCTGCATTTTTAACCACTTGGTTAATTTTCTTAATTCTTCATCAGTAAATTCCTCAAATATCAACGCCTCCCCTAAATCTTCGATAGTCCGGTCACCAAGCTTAAGTGGCGGCGACCCGGCTGCCTCCCATAACTCATGCGCATGTACCACATCCATCCCTAACCGACGACTAACTTCTTCGCTTTTTTTAAGTATTTCCTGCTGTTCTGGTGAAATTTCCAAAAGGGGAGTTTTGGACTTTGGGGGGTTTATTCCCTTCCCCCTATATATAATATTTTCTTCCATATTCTCATGCGTTGGGGAGGGAATTAACTCCCCGACTCTCCCCTCAGCTTCGAAAAGGGGGAGTTTCTCGTCCTCAACAAACAAATTTTGGTCATTTTGGGCATCTTTTCCCCCTTTATGTAAAGTACCCGTAGCTTCGAAAATAGTATTATTTGTGAACTTTATTGGTTCTGTTTCTAAACCTTTTTTCCCATGGTCTTCGGGTTGAATTTCTGGCGAGGGAGTTTCGGGGAGTTTATTCCCATTTCCAAATAGGGGAGTTTGGGGAGTTTGGGGAGTTTTTTCCCACTTACTTACATTCCATTTAATGGCACCATGCTCCACCCGGCCCTTATAAATTGTCAAGTTATTTGCATAATGGACACCGGACCTTTTGCTCAGCGCTCGGCCCAATTTTCTTGTAAATCCCTTATCTTCGATACTATCAGCAATATCAGTCGGCATCGCATCACCAAGCTCCTTGTTGGTTTTAAGGTATCCGACTAATTCGGCGACGGTATAGGAATTTGAATGTAATTGATCAAGCCAAACTGATATAAAATTCTCCCATTGTGGAGTTTCTTCATCAGCTGTCTCGTACATTTCTTCGAGATTGTTAAGAAACCCTTTAATACCAGCGTAATCAAGAACATTTCCAATGAGATCAACCCATGTTTCAAAAGAACCCATAACGGGAAGGTCTTTTACTTGAGGTTTACCGGATAATATCCAGCTTCGAGCTATTGTTAAAATGGCAATGATTATAGTGCCACGTTTTTCGATTATCCATTGGACAAGATGGGGATGTCGGAAGTCTTTTCTTTGCCAGGGCCGGGCTTCTTTAGCATCCATTCTGACCCAAAAACAACGCCGCGGAAGATCTCCAGCAAGTCGTATATTATTTCCGGTGCCGATCCAACTAACATGATGTGGCAATATAACCATTTGAGAATGGCCCAGCACTCTATCTTGCCAGGATATCGAAGTGAGCACAGCGGCGAGAGACGGTGAGGATAGTCGACCTTCTATATTGTCTATCGTTATCACATTACGACCAAGCATAAGTAACGATGTAATTGATTTTCGCCAGTCTTCGTCTTCCGATGGTGCCGTGAGCACAGCCGAGGATCTTCCCGTCGCAATTAATGAAGTGATATCAGCGAGCAAGCTAGCACCAGTGCCAGCTTGCGGTTTATCAAAGAGAGTCATTGGTGCCGGTCCGCTGATAAGGGGGCGTAGTACCGGGGTTATGATTGCCGCGATTGCATTAGCTAACGATGCTTCTCCATCAAAGGGAAAATCACAGATTATTTCTTTAAGTAATTCTGTTGAGTTTTTAACATCTTCCATGGTGGGTTTTTCTTGTATTGGTGGAAGATTCAGTCCCGGTGCTGGGACATAATAAAGACGAGTGATTGGATCATATCCGGGTTTTGATAAGATTGTTCCGTCTGTTCTGATAGTTGGCGTTTCGCTGATTCCTTCAAGTGGAGGGAAAGGCCAATCTCTAAGAGACATTATATCTCTTACAACTTCTATGGGAGGAGGAATTGGTATTGTATCGTCCTTTGCAGTTAATTTGATAAAATTAGCAGCTCTTTCTAAGGTTCCCCTCATCCCGCTTTCTGATAATTCTTCGATGGCGGGAGAGCTATTCTCGTCTCGGGTTACTCTTACAATTAATCCAGCGCGTATGAATAGAAAAGGTGGATTATTGGCCGCAACTAAGGCAGCCAAGGCAGCTGTGGTTATTTGTCTCAAGTGGACAAACGAGCATTGTATTTCGACAAGCGGCGCTCGCCTGGTTTTGTCTCCCGGTCCCGGTTCCCACGTTGGCAGTTCATCGACCATCTTAAGGAACTGCTCTTTAGTCCCGCCCGCTTCGATCCAGTCGGTGATATCCTGGCCGTGGAGTTTCCCGCTTATTTCAACAGGTTTAACCGGCGGAACGAAAAGGCGCACTCGGCCGGCGACGCCGGTGAGAGATACTCCTTTTTCTTTGGCGAAAGCCAGCCCGGGAGGATCTTCGCCGGGTTTATTTTCGATTGGCGGATCGACATCAGCCAGAATAACGACGTCGGCGCCGCGCAGGACTTCACTGTATTCCTGCTTCCATTTTCCGGTGCCGGCGCCCATGGCGTTTGTCGTTGCGACGATCCCCCAGGCGCGGAGGCTTTCCGAATCGCGTTCGCCTTCTGGAATAAAGATTACTTGTTTATTTTTAATCCCTTCGAGAAGTTCAGGTAATCGGTATAAGGGTGGCTTTATTCCTTGTAGATTCCAGATATAGCCGCCCTTACCATCCGGCCGTCTCTGCTTGAAGGCTTTCGGTTTAAATTTTACGGTCTCGCAGACTACTTTTCCCGATTCATCTGTGTACTGATATACATGATCGATTTCTCCGGAAGGTTTAGTATCCGCGTTTGGAGATCTAACCGGTTTGGGTTTTCCCGGCGGAATGAGAAACAGGTCTCTCATTTCAAGACCCATGGCTTTTACCACATCTTCTGTCTTGCACCCAGCCTGGCATTTTAAGAGAATTTTATTCGTATCGAGTGAAACAGACAGGCTTTGGTTTTTATCGGCGTGGGCCGGGCAGAGGGCCATGAATCGTCCCCCTGCCGCGGTTTTTACGCCCTTGAGATGTGCTAGAAATTCACCCAAGTTGGCGAATGGCATACTCGCCTCCAGTTGTTTGTTTGTTTGTTTGTTTCAATCCACGCCTTTAGAGGCGAATTTTAGAGAGAGCCGATATCGATTGGCGCGGCCTTGCCCGCTGATGCTGTCTTGGTCTGCGAAGCAGCAGTCGCCGGTGTGGGTTTAATAATGATTTCAGCTTTCCCGACATCTTTAAGACCGATAGTTTGGGTTTCCCTCTTGGGTTCCGTCGCTGGAGGCGCGGCGGGTTTCTCCTTGAGGATACGGGCACCGGCTGGCACAAGGTCGCCGGTGTAAATCTCTCGGCCGTCTTCCAGATATCCGATGAAGATTTTATCGGATTGCTTGGGCGGTTCTGGGTTGATCACGCGGACCCGGGGCGGCGCTGCGGCCGGAAGCGCGGTATTTTTATTTTCTTCGTAAAGGGACTGAACATCTTTATTGGTTTCGGTTTCCTGGTTATCGCCCTCTCCGATTTCGAGGGTATTGCTCTGGCCGAGCATTTCAGCTGATAGACTAAGTGAGAGCTCTACTGTCTCATTGTCGAGCGGTTGGATTTGCCCGAATTTTAGCGAGAAGGCGGTACCGGCCGGGGACTTGGTTTCGACGGTGCTCACGGGAATTTTGACAACGTGGTACATTGGCTTACCGGTTTCTTTATCCCGAATGGCCGGGTTATACTTGAAGAAGCTCATGAGGCGCATGAATTCTCCGGTACTGATCCCGTTGATTCTCATCATGAAAGGTTCCCAGTCGGGTTGCTTCATACCCATTATCGTAAAATGGGTGCAGCATCGGGTGCGCCGTATTGTGGCAGTGACACTGGCTGCGTTGTCGAGCCGGTATTGGCACTTTCTACAGTCTTTGCCGTCTGCCGACTCGTAAGAATTAACGTTTGGAGACCAGCAGGTAGGGGGTTCATCTTCGATGGTTTCTCTCCCCCAGTAGGTTCGCGTGGCGGTGCGATCGACGAAAACGAACTCGAAGTTATCGAATACCTCGTTTGTGATCGTGTTCATAAACTGGCCCGCCTTTGACCCGGCCAGTTTATTGGATGTGGTATTCTGGATGATCTTAATCTCGGGCGGCAGGACTTCATTACTGCCGGCTTCATCTGATTGTCTTATTAAATCTGGCATGCTTTAGCTCCTTCCTTCGTTTGTAATTATTCCCGTGGTAACTGGACTGGAAAAGAAATTGATCTGGGCAACCCGGAAATAAACGACGGCGCGGAGATCGGTAAGTTTTACTTCCGACATCTTGACCCTGATATCGAAGTCCGCAATAGAGATTTCCGCCATGCGCTGTTTTTCGTAGGCTTCCTTAAGTTCCGGGTTTTCTGTCCTCTGGTGAGTGAGCCATGCGTCGCGGTCGGCCTGGGTGGTTTTCTTGCTGTTGATTTCTGCCGGGGATTGAGATATTAGTTGGGCTTCAAGATCGGTTATAGCTTCGCAGGCGCCGCCGCGGCCTCCCTTGATGTATGGGGCCTGTTCGAACCGGAAGCTCGCTTGATCCTTAAGGATTTTAGCGTAGTCAGCCTCGGCAATCGCGATAGCGTTTACCAGGTCTCCGGTCTTGAATTTGCCGATAAAGTCGGCCTTTTCCTGGATGGTCATTGGTCTTGTCTCCAAATTTTCACCTCCTTATTTCAATGAATATACTCCCTGGGGATTTCGAACGAATTTGAATTCAATGGATTTTCTGAGGTCATTCATGCCTGCAAGCAAGCCAGCGAAATAGGCTTCCAGTTCGTAGGTATAATCCACCACCTTGATATTGTATCTGTCATCGAAGTTGACAGAGGGAAGGGAACTGGGGATTGTTACGAAGCTTCTGTTTTGCTTGGTGCCGATTGTCGATGTCCGCATATTAGCGACGGTGCAGGCAATCTCGATGGTTTTGGGGTCAACTGAACCATAGCTGCTGGTGCGCATTTCCGTTGTCTCGATCGTGAATATGATGACCTTCTTTTCCGTAACATTGACTTTCTTAATGTCGATTACGGCCTGAGCAAAGAGTCTTTCCACTTCAGATTGGGAGCTGGCTGTTAGCTCCAATTTATCCAGCGGCCCCGCCATGAATGGTGGCAGTTCTATTGAGAACAGTTTGGTTTTAGCCGTGTAGGACAATTTCTTGCGGAAAGCGGGTAATCCTGAGGGCTGGCACATTTCATTTGAAACTACGGTCAAATTCCACCTCCTGTTAATCTTTTACATCGAATCTATGAATCTATGCATGTCTATGGGATCCTGGAGTGTTTTGGTAAGTTCTGCCATTTTTTCCATGATTCTAACTGTTTCTTTACGATAGGTTTCTAGGGCATCGAATATTATCTGGTTTCGTGCGCTTGGTTCGTAGAAAAAATCACCTGTGTATCTATTAAAACTTATTGATTTCTTTTCCCTTTCATTCCTTCCGTTTTTTTCATAGGATATCCAAATTTCTCCAGATGAGGCTAAACTGGTGATTTTCCCATGGTAGAGATCTCCGTTATAATTCTTGTAGAACATTTCAATTGGGAAAGAGCCCTTGGCTTTTTCGATTTTCTTTATTGCCCGGTCTATTTTATCCCTAAGATCCGTTTCGGTATCAGCAACAATCGGGCTATCATCTGGATCAGATGTTTGCGCCTGAAATTGTTTCCTATCTTTGTCATAGGAGATTTCATATCCTTTATGTTTACTGATCTCAACGGTTCCCGTGGTAATTCACCTCCTTATAAAAAAACTTTAAAATAGGCATGATTAGATATTGACAAATAAGCGCGGGATTGCTAAATTAAGGGTGCTGGTTTTGGTTGCCGTTTGGTACTCCTTTCATGATTCACCTCCCGTGCTGCGCCGGGTTTCGTATCCCCGGCGCATTATTTTATCTTGGTATTTTCTTTGTCTCTTTTTTCTTTCAGCTGATTCACCTCCTTAATACTGAGATAAGTTTGGTCGCCGATAGGGATAGCATGCAGGAGACCCCTTTTGACCATTCGGTAGACGGTGACATAATGAACTTTTAAGACATCTGCGGCCTTGTAAACGGTAGTAATGTCTTTAGCATCAACGGTGATTCTTACTTCAAGTTGATTTTCCATTGGGCCTCCCCTGAGCTTCTTATTTACTTTTGCGTACGATTAAAAACATGTGCAATAACTATAACCTAAGTACTTTTACTTATGCAAGGTCTTTCGCTATCATTTTTAAATATATTTTTTAGGCCCGGGAGAGATTCAGTTCTCCCAGGCCTTTTGATTAGGGCTAATGGTTAGCGTTACTTTGTGGCGGCTTCACCCTTTGTGAAGGTGAAGTTTTCGTCAGTCAGATCGTCCGCATCGCCGGTGTATTCTTCCTGCCAGGCATCCCAGAGTAAATTAATTAACTCTTTCCTGTCGGTTATCTTGCGATCGTCAATAGTGACTTCGTAGGTTAACGAGACCTTGTACTTGGTGCCGACAGACTCCTTTTCTGGTGCCGGGTATGCCGTGACAGTGGTGATAGGTGTAGATGCTGGAGTTTCAGCCGGGCTCTCCTGATTTGCAGGGGGCTCGGACGTGGTTTCTTCCACCTCGCTCTCTGACTCATTTTCGGATTCCTCCTCAGATGTTTCGCCTTCCTCCTCATTCTTCTCCCCAGTTTCCGGGGATGGCGTCGGCGCCGGTGCGACTTCAGGTTTCTTTTCCCATTCAGTGAAGACGACAATCGGTCCTACCAAGACAAACTCCTGGCCAGACTCGTTTGTTACCAGGACGCCATTAAGGGGGCCTAGCGGGTCGTTTTTGAGGGTATCACGGTATGCCTTGGCGTCCATACCCTCCGGGGTCTTAAGAGACCGGAGATCGCGGTTGTAGTCGGCTCTAGGGATCATCCGGTAAGCCTGCTTGGCATTTGGTATATCCGGATAGTCTCCCGCAGAAACGTAATCCTCACCGGCCTCATGGAAGGAGGCGTGGATAGGCTTATCTTCGAGAATTTCCATTGTGGAGAATGACTCGTAGATATCGCCTCCGGGATTAAGTTTCTTGGGGCTAACATAAAAGGTGCGCGGTTTCGGCCTGGATATTTCTTGAGAAATATTCTCCTTTGGAGCAACAGTCGGAACGTCTTCCAGCTTGGTCCCGGTCACCTTCATGTAGTCCTTGATACAGACCTGCCGGAAAGCGCCCTTTTCATTCGGGTAGGAAAATTTGATGGTATGATCCGTAGCTCCGAGAGTACAATTTTCGCAATCTCCGTCTTTGCGAGCTTCTTCGGCCAGACGGATTCCCTCCGGAATGGGGACGGTCTTTTTCTTCAGCTCTTCTGCCTCGGTGTCGGCCTTGGCCTTCAGTTCTGCGGCGTCCTTTTCCTGCTGGGCAATGCGATCCTCTTCCTTCTTGCGCTTGGCGTTGGCTTGTTTTATATCCCAGCAGGCGGAATCGATACAGTGATAGGCGGTTTTATTGTCGTCACCGGTCGTCTTGATGTTCTTATCGCATCCCTGGCACTCGTTCACGTCGAATTCCGGGTTAACTCCGAATTGGGAAGTCGCCAGGGGCCGGAAGGTATTGTGAACAACTTTGTGAATAGCCTTCTTTATACCGCCCACTGTATTGGCTACGCCCTCGGTCCCGAGCATATTTATCGCGTCGATCATAATCAGCTTGGATTCAACGGTTCCTTTGGTGATTCCATCGATGGGGATTAAGATGCATAGTTCTCTGGCCTGGGTGAAATTGATGGTCTCGCTATCCACGTATTTTAAGACTTCGGCAGGGAGCGTCATTGTTCTAACCATATTGGAGATAGCTCCCTGCGTCATGGATAGTCTCTTGGCGAGATCATCTTCCTTCGTTCCGGGGAAGATTTCGAAGTATTTGGCGATTGCCCTGGCTGTATCGATGGGGCTCATATTTTGTCTTTTCAAGTTTTCTTCCAGAGCGTAGATGACCATTGAGGTATCGGATATCTCAATAACATCGAGCGGCATACAGAGTTTGCCATCGACGACGTATTGATCGATCATCGGGCCCCATGTCGTCTGGTTTTTTTCCAGGTACTTGAAGGCCCGGAGTCTGTAACCCCCATAGGCGATCTCGAAAGTATCGAGAGCGGCGATGTGGGCTTTCGGAACTTCCAGAAGTCCGTTTTGCCCGATTGACGAAGCCAGCTCTTCGATCTTTTTTTGATCGTAATGACTTCTCGGGTTATATTGGTTATCGACCGCTTGGCTGACGGGTACTAATTGTACTGTCATGGTTACCTCCCATTTTTATTTTTTGTTCTATTGGCTAAACGGGTCAGTTTGTTTATTGCTTTTCACCTCCTTCGGTGCCAGCGGTACCATATTGGCAAGCTCGGAATTCTCGGTGAAACAATTACAAGATATGATTTGTCCACCGCATTTCGGGCAGCGTTCGTTATCGCATCCAAAATGGTGAGTGTGCCCATACAGGGCACCGCAATCCTGTCACCGTTCGCCGGGCTGGGCGTAGCCATCGGTGAGGCGCTTATACCATTTAGGATCTCCTTTTGGCCGAATGTATGTATAGGTGCATCCATCGGCTTTAAGCATTTCTTGTCCGCAGTTTTCGCACTTAGCCATGTTTCTCCATTAAATGGGACTGATCTGCCTGTTGGCTATCAGAGTCCCCCTCCCTTCCGTGAGAGCCTTGGCACCCATTCTCTGGAGCTCGAAAGATTGTTCTCCGTCAAATTGGTGTGCGGCTGTAGTGAAGGCATTGGTGACGCCGTACAGGGTATGGGCATCCGGGTCTCCCAGAATGGCATCGAGGGAAGCTTTGTAGGCTTCCTGGGAGAGATTTCCTTCTTTGGATAATCTTTCTATTTCTTTGACCGGATCGGATATCGCGGTATCGAGCGCCATTCTGAAACGGGCCGTTAGACCTTCCGCTTCCATCTTGATAGAATCGATTGCCGCTTTAACCACATCCGAAAGCCTGGAGTGGTCGCCGGTATGACGGACCCGGAAGAATCCGCCGTCATTACCGCCGCCGATCAGCCCGTTCATGCACTTAAGTTTCAAGATGTAGGCGGCGACCGTAACGGATCTCAGGGCAACCTCCGAGTTTGAGATATGGATGCCCTGTTCGACCACATCGCCCACCCGGAGCTCCCGGGCCGTCTGGGGAAACGTGACGGAAAGATGGAAAGTAAGGCCGTCGTTGTATTCCCAGCGTACCTGAGCGTCTTCGGTAAACGGTTCAAGGAGGGATAGTAGGTCGAGGTTATCGAACGCCTCGTATCTGCCGGATACGAGCGCCCTTGCCTGGTTGCCGTCCTGAAGGCGGAGACAGATATCGCGGTCTTTCTCTTCATGCTGGATGAGATAATTGACGTTCAGCACGTTGAGCTTTGCCGGGATGCGTTCGTAGAGGTCTTTGGGGTATCTCAGGCGGGAGAAGAGTTGATCTTGAGAATGTTGCATTAAATAAATGGGTGCTTGGATGCTCTTCTCTATAGAACTTGAGAAAGGGACAAGTGATGCCGATCTGGGTACCGGGCTGTCAGTGCTTTCCTCAACAATGAACTGGAACTGAGACAGGATGCCGCCGCGGTCCATAGGGTCATGGATTTTATCCCATTCCTTAAGGGACGTAATCACTTCTCTCACAGTCCGGTGTGCCGGTTGCTTGTAGAGTTCTTTTAGACTTCTTGGCCCATAAGTCATTTTTCACCTCCTTTCTTTTTATCTTATAACTGCAAACAAATTTACACTCGGCTTTTTTAGTGGTTTATTTTCTGGGCCCTTAATGTAAGGAGTAATCCATATTGCCCGATGTGTATTATCAGACCGGTACCATTGTTGTCTCCAATGCCCACGTACCAGCCAGCGATATTGCCAATCTACGTCTCGATGTTCTCCTGAAAGTACTGTTGTCTTGGGCCTTAAGGTAATAATGTTAATTAGGGGAACTTCTGGCTCGGGTTTGTTTATTGGTTTTCTATAGAGGGCATTTGTTCCAGGGGTTTTAATTGTAGTAAAAAGTCTCTGTTTTATAAAACACAATAGGGTTAGAAAGATTTTACGGCATCTTTGTTCGCTCTTGTTCCAAATTTCTTTACTTAATCGTTCATAGGCTTTGGGATTATCAATGAGTGCATCGTCGTGTTGAATTGCATCATAAGAATCTCCGAAAACCCAACCTTGAGTTACCCATAATTTAAGCTTTTTATCGAAGCGATCCCAAAGCATAAGCATCAATAATATTCCCTGAATACTGTTTTCTGATGCGATTGACGTATCCCAACAAATAGCCCTTAATTTATTTATTTCCATCATTGATTGTTTAATATCTGATAATTCAATGGGCTGTTCAAAATAAATAAATCCATTTGGTACTGGAAATAATTCCCGTGTTAGTGGTACAGGTGGTAAATTTTCTGACGCTGATAAAACCAATTCTTCAATTTGACGAGAGACCCAAAATGGCTCTGCGTTTGATATACTACTTATGAACATTTTTTTGAAGTTATATTTTTCTTTATTGTTGGGATACTCTATAACCGAAGAAAAGGAACCCACATCGTTATTTGAAAGAGATTCGGCCATGTCTAGTTGTTTTCTAATAGCTTCGTGATAAAAGATGTTTTTGGGATCATTCGGCATTTAATTACCTTCCCTTCTTAATTTTTAATCCTACGTATCCGCCGGCCCTATATTGCGCTTCGGCTTCCCACAGCTCATTTAAGGCTCTATCGTAGAATTGGCGAAACTTCTTTTCCGTCGCCTTCGAGAAGACAACGAATTTAGAATCAGGTGGAATGCCTTCCTCTTTGCACATTGCTTCCCAGAGGACGTGTACCGCCTGGCGCAGGCTGGCGATGTAATCTTGACCCTGCTTGTTTAATTTTTCTTGCATTTCACCTCCCTAAAAGATTGGGTCTTGTTTATATTTATCTTCGTGGAACGTATTCTGCTGTGGGTTGTTTTTAGCCTTGTTATTTTTTCCGCGTCTTTCTTCCCGGTCGCGCTGCTGCCTGGCTTCCACTCTTTTCCGGTAGATCCACGCCTTGAGGTCTCGAAGCATGCCCATCTCATAATTACCCAGCGTCTCAACTTTCAGATCATCCGGAACTTCTATTTTTTGATGTTTCATGACCTGGTTAAAGACGTACATGTAAATATTAACCCAGTGATCTCCCATCGGCGCTGTGAGAGAGGCGGTATAGAGATAAGCTGCCGCCTCGGCGTCGGTCCCGGTCATCTGGTCTCCCTGTAATCCCTGTATATTCATGATCAGACGCTCGAGGGTTATCTGAGTCTTGATTGCTTCTGGCAGAGAATCGCCCCAACCCCCGGGCATGACGATGATAGGGTCAAAAAAGGCACCGACAGCATTGGATATCCAGTAATCGACTTTTTCAGCCATGTTCATCTCCCTAAAATATCGGGTCCTGCTTATTTGATTTTGGCTCGCTTACCTCGAACCACAGCTGGCGGATCCCCCGGCCGGCGAGTCGGAAGAGGCGACCGTCTTTCATAACGACCGGGCTGACCTTTATTCTGACATCATTCCTGGCTGAGACTTTTAGTGTTTTGTTTCCCTCGCCGATGCTTTCGAGGTATTTTCGGGCTGCATCTACGTGCCGGTCGGCCTCGATGGTATTTGACGGCCCCAAAACAGTGAAATGGTTGATATCGAAAATTTCGTACAACATTTATGAGCAATGCCGGCAGGTCCCGGCCGGGTGATTTAGGTTGATTTTCGCAGGTGCAGCGAAGGGCAGTGGCGCTTTGCCGTTGAGGTAATCAAGGCATTTTAAGATGCACTCTACTCCTTCATGCTGGTTGCACCAGCCGAAAGTGATACTCTCGATCTGGATCGCCATGCCGTCCGGAATATTGGCTTTGATGATTTTTGTCGGGAGCGGCACCGGGCGGAAATCCTCGATTTCGTATTCATCGAGCATCTTATCTTTTGGAATAAGTACCGCCCATTCGCCGGCGCCGTCCTCCGAAGTGGAGTCATTGAGGAATAACAGCCCCTTATGGCTGAATCCGGTGCAGAGCGGCCATATGTGCTGGGTTAGATTTTCTGCGAGATCGTCGATTGTTTCGATTTCTTGTATGGAGTAGATCCTTTTTTCAAAAAACACCGTTATTTACCTCCCGTCTTAGGTATCTTGGCCTCGATCCAATAGATTTCATCGCGAGCAAGGTCTTCGAAGCTGGTATGTCCGCATTTGACGGTCCAGCCTTCCTTGCGGAGTTGCTTAGCCTTCGCGTTCCGCAATTTCATCGTGTCCTTACCGAATTTAGAATTGGAATACTGCAAGTCAAGATGGTTTAGGCCGTCAGTGTAAACGCTTGGCAATTTTCACCTCCCCTTTTTAATATTCCTGTACACCATTCAAGCCGCCTGGAAATGAGGGAGGCTTGACAGCTGACCGGGAAATAAAATTTAATGGTTCCTTGATACCCTTCCGTTCTGGAGGAGAATACAGCCGGCATAAGCCCATTGTGAGGTATCCTGGCCGTGCCAGTTGATTTTCCGGGGATCGTCGGGCTTGATGAGGTTTTTAACCTCGAATTCCCAGATGTATTGCGTGCCGGCGACGCGCATCGGGTTGAAAATGATGACCATTTCTTTCGGTTCCGGGACTCGCGCAGCCTCGCTTATGCAGGTGAAGAATTCCTCTCCGAAGGCAGCCATGACGTCGCGATAAACGGCCGGGAGCATTTGCATTGCGGGAACATCTTTAACGAGCTCATGATAGGGCGGAATGCTGATCCTTGTTTTCTCCAGTATTATATTATCCATGCTAACCTTCTTTCTTCTCTTCTTTGGGATAATAATCAGCGTAACCCGTTGTTAGTGGGACCTGTCTGGAAGCGTGTGCCATGGCAACGTTTATGCGATGGTAAAACCCGATTAAACGTGCCTTGGCCGCTCCTTTTGTTATTTCTTCCTCTTCTCCATCGTTTCTATCTCTGCGGATCCAGATTTCCTTCATGTTAACCTTCTTTCTTCACAGATTTTTCCCTGGTAAGGAAATTTACCGGCATGGGGTTGGTAGTCTTGATGCCGTTATCAAAAGTAACGTGCGCCCCCATGAAGTGGCTGCCCCTGACAACCAGGCTAATCTTTCCGCGAGTGCCGATCGGGACTTTGCCGATAATAAGGTGGATATCCTCGGCCGCGTAGACGATCATTCCGGCTCTTAATTTTTGGATGTCTTCGTTAGTTAATCTTTTGATTTCCATATTCCTCCTTTATGGCGCTATTACCGGGTACATTAAACCAATTGAATTTCCGAATGGCTCTTCCGGGAGGTTCATCCATTTATGAATGAATACCATTGTCGCCTTGTAGGAATCAGGGCACTCTTCTTGGAAGTATCTGAACATTTGGATATCCCAGAGAAGCATGTCCTCGAGCTTGCCGGCGTAAAGGGAGTAGCATCGCTCGCAGAAGTCCTCCCTTTCTCCCTCGAGATAGTGTTTAAGGTTTCGTTCGGCATCGCGGGGATCGAAGTAGCCAATCGAGCCGTGTACCTGGGCGGCGATTATCCATTTTTGCCCGTGTTTCTCGAGGGCCGCCTTGATCTCCGGGTGCAGCGGTTTGATGCATTTTGCATCTTTTTGCATCACTTTGATGTTTTCCTGAATCATGATCACCTCCCTAAAATATTTCTCAAGAAATAAAGCTAATTCGGAAGAGCTTTATTGGAGTTTTTCATCATTCGCTGAAGCAGTTCATCGCGCTCTTCAGGAGTCGCTGGCCTGAGCTTCCATATTTCGTGGGTCTTGGTATCCTCAATGAAATATCCGTCTTCACCGAAGATATAAAGAATTTTGTTTTCCAGGAATTCCATTTACTCCTCCTTACCTTAAAAGAGATTCGGCTTCAGTTGAGAGCTGAATTATGATTTTATTCAGCTTCTCTTTTATAATTTTCTCGTATTTACGGCCCGAGCCCGAATTCCATGCTTCGCCACCCATCGTAATTTGGTAGGGTCTGGCATCTTTATTCTCTTTGATCTCGACACGGAATTTAAAATTGCGGGTGACGAATATTCTTATTTTCGGATAATATTTTTCGTCATTTTCCAAAGCTACTCCTCCTTCTCGAGAACATCGTTTTTCAATGCTTCTTCGAGTATTTTCATGGCCTTGTTTTTGGAGCCCTTGCCGGTAAAACCTTGATGCTCCATGGGATTCTCTTCCGGATTCAGGTAGAGGCGGGAGTAGAAGTACATCCGGCCGACATGCTCTACGCTTGCCTTGCTTCCGTCGGACAGGACGCGCTCTTCATCAACCTTGATCCATGAGGGTTTCATTTCTTACACTTCCCCTTTTTGACCAATTAAATAGTTTATCGATGCATGCATTGCCTGGCTGGACTGGTTACTCAACACGACGCGGTAGGTGTCTTCACCCGATTGGTTCTGCGGAACTATATTTATTATTATGTCCCACGTCTCGTCGCTATCATGTCTGTCAGTCTCGACTATAAGGCAGTCGGCATCCTGGGTATTAACGACCTTAATATTGCCCTGCTGCCATTGGTCGGTGTGCAGCTGAATTGTTATTTGTTCATTGGAATCGATATCAATGTTGTCGCTGGTAGTACAGCTGCCGGGCGGAATGGCGACACCGGGCTTGTTTGAAATGCACGCGGTTAAGCAAAGGCATAAAAGAATACCAACTATTAATTTAGATTTCATCTTACGCCTCGATTTCTTTAATATGAGTGATTGTACCGTTATGATTAAAGTAACTGGCTCGAATGTACTTTCCATCACGGATGATGCATAGTTCTATTCCAACTTCATCATCCATGAAATCAATCCCTTCGTAAATTTCGTTTACTTGTGCTGTGGTTAAGATGATCATACCTTTCTCTTCCCTCCTTATCGTAAAGTTAAAATTAACTATTCCGTAGTAACACGCGGGTTTATTTTATTTAGGCATCTTCCTCAAAGAGACCAGGGAAATACTTTAGACAAGTTGGTTTGTCTACCCCACCGGCAACACGCCTGGCTTCGGTTGATCGTTCGAGAATAAACTTTTTCGCATCGTCAACCGAAACTAGCTCATAGTTGTCTTCATGTCCCTCCCACATGCTCCAGGAATAAGTATAGAAGTAAACAGTACCAGTTCGGGATTTATGAGCATAAAGATTGGTTCCTGATGTAAATCTGGTTCCTGTATTCGGCGGGTTGCGCGGAGCTTCGTACAAATTATCGTCGTGTTCTGTGTTAATTATTACCTTTTTACCTTCGGGCGTCATCAATAATTGTGTCATTGGCTACCTCCGATTTTTATTTTTTATTTCCCGCGTGTTACTATGGAATAATTAATTTCTCCTTTCTTCATATTTAAAGAACCCCCGGGTTAATCGAGGGTCCTTTCATCATTTAATTAAATAGTGTATTTATTTTTGAGTCTCTCGATATTCCTTAACTTTCTTTATTACCAGGTCATTGATATCGGAGACAACCATATCCGGGAACGGCTTGCCGAGCCGGACCATTTTGTTGATCTGATTGCGTGACAATTTCCCGGACTTTATGGCGGCGGACGTCGCCGGCCCGATATCGACTTTCAAAATATGATTTCCCCACTTGAATCTTTTGGGATCCATGGGATCAATTTGCTCTCGTTTGTTGAAAGCCAGATCACCACGTCACGGTGAGAGCTTGATCTGGTTCTGTCGTCAGGATTGATATTCTTACTATTATTTCTTAACTTGGCGGTAGTTCCTTAATATGTGTCATTTCGCTTTTCTGGCTTGCTTCATCGAGCCAGTGAGTCCTTTCTTTGCTTGTTATTCTATTGTTAAAGTCCGAAGAACACTTATGGCTGTTCTTTCACCAGGTGTTATTTAGGTTTTAATTCAGCTTCGTTTATTGGGTCATCAGATGATTGTCCGGTAATTTTTCTCAAGTCTTTAGCCATGAGTAATATGTGGCTTAATTCTTCTTCTGTAATTTCGATGTTAAATGCCTTTTGACCCTTGATATAAGTAAGGGAAATTATTACTTGTCCAAAATCCTGGGTGACCTTAGCTATCAGTTCGCCGTCTTCTCTTTCGAGAATCTTGGCTTTGAATTTACCAATACCGAGGCTTCTTTTGACTGATTCTGGTAGCTGTTTCGCCTCTTTGATGTCGGCAAATCTAGTCATTTTGTTTCCCCATGAATTTATCCAAGTCTTGTTGCTTGATCCTTATTGATCCACCGATCTTTATAGATTGTAGTTTTCCATCTTTTATCCAGGAGTAAATCGTTCTTCTGGTTACTCCAAGCATTTTCGCAATTTCTGATGTTTTCCAAAATTTTTCTTCCATTGTTCAATCCTTGAATTTTTCTCTTTTTAAATAATTTCATCAAATTTCATATAATATATCATAGTCATTTGGGCTTGTCAATAGTTCTTAGAAGAATTATTTACGGAATTACGATAAATATCTCGATGCGGAGATGCACTCGTTATTAACAAGTTAGTCTCAAATGGATTGCTTTCTGCCTGCCTTAGTCTTAATGGCATAAGGTTAACGGATACTGTAGAAGCTAAAGCATGGTCTTTAATGCCTTAGTCTCAAACCGATAGTTGCTGATTATTTGAGACTGCCCTTTTACTTTATGTCTAATTAGTTGCTGATTGCCTGGTCTTAGCTTCTACGGGACTTTTAACCTGGTCGCCGGCTGGTTATTGACTGATCATCGGCTGGCCGCTGGCTGCCTGGCTAATCCGTCTTACCGGTAACCATCTTTTTTAATCGTAGTTCGCACCATTTCGGGAGCGAGAATAATGCTCGACGGTCATTTGGTCCCTGGTTGGCCCTTCCTGCCGGGTGGCTGTAGAGTACCACCCTGCCCTTAAACCCTGCCAGAATCAAGGCCCTGCCCCACCAGCAGGCACAGAAAAGCCCTCCTGAAGTAGTCCAGGAGGGCTTTGAAAGGAAGAAATGACTATCTTCTTTTAAGTATGCCAGGTGTAGAATCTCATTCTTATATTGGTACCACCAAAGTTTATGCCGTTGACACCTACTGAAGTAGTAAATGGATAAGTAGTAAATGGATATCCAGGATTAAAGATTGGGGTCATCGGTCTAAACAGCTGGCTTCTCTCGAGGTCATAATTTCGGCGCTTTGCCGGATCCCCCAGGACTCTATAAGCCTCGTTTATTTCCTTGAACTTTTCCTCAGCTTCTTTCTCCTGGCCAGGATTCTTGTCGGGGTGATACTTGAATGCCAGCTTGCGATAGGCATGCTTTATTTCGTTATCGCTGGAAGTCCGGGGAATTTCTAAGATCGCGTAATAATCTTTCATAATTTTCCTTTCGCCTGGGAAGCCAGTGGTCTTTCACCCTGATAAGTATAAGGTCGGCAGCCGGTTCACGCCGAGTTTTACAACGTCCTGCATTGTTACTGCCCCGTCGCGAATCGCACGGCAGTTAGTGACCTGTCTTTAGCCTGACGGCTAAACATCAAGACTGTTATTTTACAAGTAGGAGAGCCGTGATCGCGTCTTGAATTTTGTCTCTGGACTGTCTAAGGGATGACATTCTAGCAGTATTTGGTAAAGACTTGCAAGTTTCGGATGAAAGCTCTTTTCTTATTAAGGCATCGGCCTCATCCAACTTTTTGATTATTTCTTCCATAGCTTACCTCCTTTCTTATTAATGTTTGATAGGCTGGCTCGGTGACCTTCACCACGTATGCTCTGAATATTCTGAATCACATGATTACGGTCATAAATCAAATTACAACGAGTTTTCCACGCCACCGATGTTTTGGACACCAGCCTTGTTTTTATTATAAAGGTACTGCCGGAGATAAATCCAAATAATATTCCTTGTTGATGGTGAAGAGGTCGTTCCTGACACAACTGAGGGTAAGCGATCCACTCGGAGTTGCGGCAAAGAATTTTGTATTTTCTTCGCTGCCGGTATAGACCGTAGTGAAATTATAGTCATAGAGAACGATTGAATCTTCAACCCTTGTTTCCCGGTTGTAGGTCTTCTCCGTGTGAGTAGACTTCCAGTTACATCTGAATTTCGTTCTTACCATTGGCTTAATCCTCCTTTGTTTATTTCTTATATTAATTCTTATCAAGGGGAAGTGTTTTTACGTGGTGTTTCCCCCTGGCTGAGCACCTGACCAGGGACCTTCACCCCTTCCCCTTGAACTGCAATAAGCATAGCGAACGCCCTTAATTCAAGTCAATGGATTTTGAGACCGGAGAGAAGATTATTTTTGTTCTTCTTTCCCTAAATTTCCAACAAGGTTCAATGGCATTATCAATTTTTCTTCCGCCTGGCTCACCTGGTTCTCGATGATATATCCGCCGACAGACACCATAAATCGCCGGCCGGGAAATAGCTCTTTTGTCTGTTTGAAAAGATGCTCCGTGAATTTGTCGGCTGACATTCCGATGGAGAGCTGCGTCGCTACCTGGTACATGACATTAACTTTGTCCGCCCCTACTTCCGCCTGGACCCAATCGGTAACATCCCAGCGGATAGAGACAGGGAATGTAACAAGTTGAGTATCCATTGCGGCGGTACCGTTCGGGCCATTCTTTATTATCTGGACGCTTATCTGTAACATTGTCATGAATAGCTTATATCTTCTGGCTTGCTCAACGATCGGCATTATTAAAGACCTCCAACTGATACCTTAACTCCCATATCTACTAAATCCATACATTTCTTTAAGCCGAAATATATTTGCCGGAGATTAAGAGTGGATTCGCGAAACGCGCTACATTCGGCATGATGGTCTAAACCCTTCCAGGAAAAATTAACAACCATCCCGTTGGGAGTTGTGCTTTCCTGGAAAGATATCTTTTCCGCACCCTTGGAAGTCAAGAGCATTTCAATGTCTTTCTTTGTTTGACCCCCAGACCAGTAGCCATCTTCTGTTGGTGCCGGTTTTTTTAGCGACTCATCTTTAATTTTGTTCTTCGATCCGGGCTTTCTTCCTCTCGGCATGATAACCTCCCTTATTAATGCCAATTATTATGAAACACCTTCGAGGGTTTCTTTACTTTCTCAATCTCGATTCCAGCCTTGGCGCACTCGCGGCATAAACCTGTTTTGGTGATAGGCAAAAATTCCAGTGACAAGCCGGCCGCCAGGACTCCGCATATCCTACATTTGGGCACTTTCCCGGTGCTCGAACATAGCCATCAGGGAGTATGTCTATTTGGCCCGGGATCACAATAGACCGTTGTTTGGCCTGACCCCTTGCAATTTGGACAGACATCTTCATTGTCATTAAGTTCAAGGGTGATTGGGTAAAGAGATAATCCAAACTTATGAATCATCACTTGTCTTGGCATTTTAATTTTCCCCTTCCTTGTAATCTTCTTTGTAAGCTTCTGGTGTTTTTACGCTTCTCCAATAATTTCGTATACCAGAACTTTCATCTTTAATCTCATTCTCTATGCGCATTCCAATCTTGATTGGACCAGGTTTATGGTAATCGCTATAAGTGAGGTAAGTCCAGCTTTCAAGGGCACGCTCATCTTCTTCCTTACATGTTTTATAATTCACAAGAAAGCAATGGCGGATGGGGTCACCAGTACATCTTAGATATTCATAGCAACCCTGATTCTCGAAATGAACAATCGGCTTTCCACAAACAGGACAAACTAGGTCGGTATTATCAACGTAGCTCATATTTCACTCTTATTTCGGCGGCTCTATATCCGATCCGATAATATTTTCCTCGTCTCCTACCATCCAGTGAATGCGCAGGTCCCACGGCTCAAGACGTCTGATCTCAGAAGATTCAAAACCGGCCTCGAGTGCCTTTACCGCCTGGTCCGCCATTGCCTGGTCTCTTATCGTGAATACCGGCGTCCAGTGCTTTACCGTTCCCCTTAAAATGTACCCCTGCAGCTGCGCTTGAAGAGGGTTAACCAGGCGGTCTTTGATTCTTATCTTGACTACCGGCGCCGGCGCCGCCGCTTTCTGCTGCTTGGCCTCCGGGGGTTCCGGGATGATCCGCGCGGCATACAGCGTACCGATAAACGCCTTGCCGCCTTGAGGAGACAGGACCTCGTAGGTCGATGACCCCTTGTTCACTATCTGCCACTTCCGGCCGTCAGTGTCCTCAACCCAATCTCCCTTCTTTATCTGGGAGTAGAGGGCCTGTGCAGCCTCTTTCCGGGCCCCTGCGGCCTTCTCCGCTTGTAGCTTGGCCGCGTCTTCTGCCTCATTGGCCTTTTCAATCGCTTCTTTCACTATCGCGGTATATTCCTGGTACTCAGCTTCCGACATCGTGTTTTTACTGATTTTAAGGCCAAGGATCTCGGGCCACCTTTCGGGAGGAAGAAAGGTGCCAGTCGAGTCCTCGGTATAGAACTTCTTGCCCCTGTATTTTCCCTGGGCGATGATCGGGCTCGCGGTGTTCTCGCTGTAATATTTGATGCCCTTCCGGAAGGCATGGACTCTTTCTTTGGGGGTTTCTTCATTTTCGGCCGCTAATTTCCGTTCGGCCGCCTTCTTCTCTTTGGTAATCTCCTCTTCAGCTTTTTTCTTGGCCTCCGCCGATTCTTTCGCTCGAGTCACCTTGGCCTCGTTAGTCGCCTTGGCAGTGAGTTCCTTATAGTTGTATGAGAAGATGGCGTCCTTCGATGTTATACCCTTCTCGTCGCCGGCGAAAACATAGACGTAGCCGGGCTTCTTTTCTTTAACGATCGGCACATTACGGGCAGTATCGGCAGCTTCTTTCTGAGTGGAGAAATGCATCCGCGAGACTTCCTCGGTGTCCTCATTAAAGACCTGGACGTAATATAATCTCTTTGGCTTGGTCTGGGCCGCCTTTATTTCTTTTGGAGGGGTTGGCCCGGCCCTTTCTTTAGGAGCCTGTTTTGGAGACGGCTTGATAATAACCGGATTAGCCGGCCCGATGGGAGGTCCCTGTGCTACGCCGCCCAGGAGCCCGTTTATCTCTCCCTTGTCTATCCATCCCTTCGCGATCCACTCTTTCACGACAGCCAGTATTCTCCCTTTCACAAGGGTAAAGGAACCGGTCGGGTCTTCGTTCGGAGAGAAATGCTGAATGGTATTGAAAGTGCCGCGGCCCAAACTTTCCTGGATAACGCCGAAGGGCTTATCAGGATCGAAGTCCGCGACGTCTTCCCAAAACAGATGCCGCGATGTCACGACATACTTTTTATCCGGATCATGAGTGGCGCGATTACCGTGAGAGACGCCGCAGATGGGGCAGGGAATGTTATAGATAATGCCCATGAATCACCGCCTTGATTTGAACGTCCTTTCGAATTTCGGTTTCCAATATTCAGGACGATCTTTTTGCTTATTATAAGGCTTCGGCTTTTCGCTTAGTTTTTCATCCGGTGCGGTATCATAATAAATTGATGGTGGAGTTGAGGCCGCAGAATTTGAAGCTGTAAACGTAAAATGGCAAAAACCATTGCCTAAACATAACGCCGTACAGTTGTTTTGGCTACACCATATATCCATTATTTCCAATCCCCGAGAAACGGGTGTCTGTACGTCCCGTCTTCCCTCTTTGCGAATATCAACTGGTCAACGCTCTTGCTGTCTTCGTTGAGCTCGGTATATTCCTCATCGTCTCCGACGAACTGCGTCGCCGAATACCGCTGGACCATATCGTTAGAATCTTGGGTCTTCCAGCGCATGAAGTTTCTAACAAGAACAAGATCCTTGAATTCCCTCTCGAGAAGGGTTTCAACTGTTCTCCGGATGGAATGAAAACCAACATGCTCCAGGTGCTTGAAATCAATCATTCTCTCAATAGAATACCATAACATGAGCATTCCAAAACCGGAGCGCGGGGTATCGAAATCGTAGTCCTGAAGATAAGGAATGATTTCATCCGGGAGAAGATGTGTTCTCTCCCGGCCATGCTTTAAGGTCGCAATGTAGATAGTCTTATCCTTGTACCTTATATCTTCAGCTGTGATATTCATGATTTCCTGACGCCTCACTCCGTAAACGGTAGACAGGGCAAGAAAAGCCTTTGCCGCAGCGTCGTCGCTTTTCTTGACCGCGGCAATCGCCCGGCGTACCGTCCGGGGCCCCAGCGCCGGTGCTAGGATGCTCGATTCTCTAACCATTGGCGCTTCACCCCGGTTAAAGGGCCAGTCGAGTTTATTCCGGTTAAACATGGTGCGGATCACACGGAAGATAAAGTTAAGACTGCTATCTTTGTATTCATGCTTTCTTTTGATATGCTCCATGTATTTCTCGATGGTAGCCCGGGTGTAATCGCCCTCCGCATATTCGAGAAACTCAGACGCGTAGCTCAAGACATGCTGCCGGGCCGCGCCCTTGCTCGACAGGTGATTGGTATAAACCTCCAGGATTTGTTCTTTCGTAGGAATTATTATTTCAGGATTCGTTGCCATACCGCCGCCTCTCCTTCTGATAATTTTATTCTTTCCAGTTGACTATTCCCAGGAATTTATCGCCAGTCGAATCAAAGAAAAATCCTATACCATTATCCGGGATATCCAGGATTAAACTATCTTCGCCTTTCTTGATCATGTTTCCAATATTCGTCCATCCCTTATTCTTTTCCTGAGAATCCAGTATCGCCTTGAGCTGGTCGATTTTCCTGACTCCGGATTTATCCGGAGATGCGGGATTCTCGATCTTTTCCAGATGGTTTACCGTATTTTCCAGGATAGTCGCGGTCGATATAGAAAGAAGACCCTTATCCGCGAGTATGGAATTTAAGGCTGCAACGCAATTTTTAACCGGTACTGGCTCTGGCATATTTTAATTGACCTCCAAAAATTATCTAATTACTATTTCTAAGAACTGTAATCCACTATCGCAGGCAGCATCACGACTTGAATTCCTAATGGGCGCTGTAGCCATGGTTTATCAAAAATTCCTAATAGAATTATCGCAATAATGATAGACTGACCAATAATACCATGTCAAGGGTTTTTCGAGAGTAAAATAGGTATTTTTACGTATAATAAAAAGCGAGAGCCCACCCCGGTAACTCTCGCTTTCGATAATGGGTATCGCTGGATTGGAGGACCGTTAATGACGACGGCAGCCGGGGGAAATCATGCAAGCCCCGGCTTTTATCCAGCTACAATACCCCATTGTCAACTAATTAGGAACTCTTAAACGTTTAGCCTTACGGTCAAAAACCGGGCGCCGGTCGAAAAAGCGTATCTAAAGGAATTTAACCTGTACGATAAGGTTGTAAATGAAACCTGCTGAAATGCGCTTCTGCCGAGCCTCAAGACCTTTGTAATATAAAAGGAATCGAACGCCTGTATTGACTCCCGGACCACACACAACATTTTGGGAACCGGAGTCACCCTCCTCTTAAGGGAAGCAACCAGGGGAATCGCGCCTGCTGTGAGTACCGGCGGCAGCATCGCGAATCCCGGAGGACCGGTAAACATTAATGCGATCGATACCACCAGTATAACCATGATCGTCAGAATGAGAAGAACTTTTCTTAACATGGCAGACCTCCTTTTTATTTCTTAAGAAATATTTTAAGCCAACCGACTTAATTTAATAATTTTCTTTTCTTTCTGTTATGTTAGCGCAACTGCACTTGCTGGCCAGTGAATTGATCACCGCCTCGATTGTTTCGTCTTCAAGATCAGTTAAATTGAGACCAATACTGGCATTCTGGGGGAAATCCTTACTTTCTTTGTGCATGCGTTCCGCTATCTCTGTCATTTCCCCCATGCCGGTCTGAAGAACATAACGCAAGTTGCAATTCGAGGCGTTTTTGACTATTTCTTCAACAGCCGAATCGAGTAATTTCGACCAGGCATCCCATTCACCCTGTTCCTTCTCCGGGACTTCCGCTGCCCTTATTTTATTAAGAAGCAACCTTACTTCCTGAGCTTCCATCATTCCTTCCGGCATACTGAACGCCACCTTCCTCGATCCCTCTTTATTTTCTTGCTCTATTTCTGCTTCTTCCCTTTCTCTTTCTGCATCTTCCTTGGCAGATTCGATATCAAGCCTTTCGATTTCCTTTGGCTTTATTACACCACGCTTCTTTAATATTCTTTTCCAGTCCAAACGATTATACATCGGATAAGGATATTCGATCTTGATATCGGCAAGCGCCTTAAACCACTTTTCCTCAATTTCTTTTTGAGACATTTCTTTCTCGGGATCCACTACTATATCCGTGACAAGATACTTCGGATAGGGAAATCTGAATCCTAAAAAGCGGCCGGCCTGGTCAACGCTCACCGCATGGGTGTATTCCCGTCTAGCCTCTTTGTCCTGCCGGCGACCTTCTTTTAAGGGTGTTACCCTGGCTCGATAACGCATAAGCCACCTGGCTTAGTCCAGGCCCTTTCACTGCGGAGCCGCTGTAGAGCCGGCCACGTCCGCTACTTCCTTCATTCCCTTGTTCTGCTGGGTGAATTCGTCACCGTTAATAACGTTAATGAGGGTCTGGAGTTCGCCGGCATGGACTCTTTCCTCATCGGCAATGGAAGTCAAAACAATCTGCATCAGGGTATCGTCGGTAGCATCGACGTGCGCCATGTAAGTGGATATAGCTTCTTCTTCGGACGCCAGGTCAAGGCGGAGAGCCCGGACCTGCTCGGCCTCGGTCATCTTGCGTTCTGGTTTCATTCCCGGAAATGGATCCTGAAATGCCATATACTACCTACCCCCTTACGCACTCATTGAATTCCGAGAACATCTTTGAAATATTGGCGGCGATAATCTCGTTAATTCCCTCAAGAGCGACAACGCTGGTTATACCGTCTCCGTCAATCAGGTCAGCCTCTCCCTTGACGACATTCGCCAGCCGGTCATAATCATCTCCGGGCTGGGAGGAAGACGCGCGGAGCTCATCCGAAAGTTTATTTAATTTTTCCTTGACCATTTTCCGCTGTTTGTGGGCCAGGTCCCTGGACTCATCCCCGCTGAGGCTGCATGAGCCGACCGCCTCTTCACTTTCGCGGAATAGCTCGGGAACGCACCCCTCGGGAATCTCTTTATAATCTCTGGATAGCATATCGTCAATAGAGTGCTGCATCGCGGAGATCTCCATGATTGCATCCAGTAATTGTTCTGCCCTCGTGGTGCAATCCTCTATATTTGCCATAAGTCTCCTTAGTTTTTAGGATTATCTCCCAGGTGCATTCTCATTTCAGTTTCGAGAGTCTGTATCTTACCGGTATTAGTCCTTATCTGATCTGTGATCTGTTTATAGTCCTGGCAAACACCGATTAATGTGTTGATCGTACCATCGACAAAAATCGGACTTTCCCTTATTGCTTTAACATCGGCTTCCACGCGTGCGATGCTCAGCTTGATATCAGAAATAGAGGAATTCTCTTTTTCTATTGTCATAAGCCTTTTCTCGTGATCATCTATTATCTGATTTCTCTTTCCGAGAAAGTATGAGAAAACCATAGCATTAATTCCAATGGTTCCGATAGCCGCAATGATGACAGCGATGATAGTTAAAGTATTGTCCACGGCGAGAACCTCTCTTAATTTTTATTTCGTATCTGGTTTGGAACCCTGCACGAGATTCTTCTTGAGCTTGGCTACCTGGTTTCCCTGAATCATCCCGGCAATGGCGTTAAGCAGAACTACGATCAACCCTTCCCACGCAAGATACTGGGTGAACATCTGGTTGCTGATGAAATACTGGACGGCCAGTATCACAAGAGCAATCAAATTCAGATAGAAAAACTTAGCCTTTAAAAAACTCCAATCCATAAGACCTCCTTATTGAACGATTATTTTCTTGGCGGATTCATATATAAAAACCTGCCCTGTCTTCTGAGAATACCCGGCAAAACACTGAATGCCTTCGCCATACCGTTTCCGACCGGGCAAGTAGAAGGGGTCGGCCCGGGCGGTACCGGAGCCGGGGGAGTCGGCGGCGCCGGAGGCTCGACCGGCGGAATAACATGGGTTATCTCGTTAAGATATGCTACAAGCGCCGGGATGTCAAGGGGATCGGTCGCCGGATTCTGCCATTTATTGATGTTGTCGATCACAACATACGCTTCGTCAACTTGAGAATCCCAGAAACGCCAGGTCATTTGCTGCCGGCGTCCCCAGGTCATACAGACCGGCCCTATTTCGTTATAACCGACGATATCGATAAAAGCGAAAGTATAGATGCAATGTCCGCCCTGGATGCCTCCATCCGGTGTTACAACGTCCCAGATCTTGCCGGCGTTGAACTGGTCGATGGCAGACTGCGGCACCTGGAAGCCAAGATAGATGCCCCTCAGAAGATAAATGGCGGCCCTGACCTCATCATGATTTGTCCAATCAAGAGAAGCAAAAGCGTATATATCATAATGTTTTCCACCGGCTGTCCACCCCTCTTTTCTCCAGACGTTCAGAGAATCGAGCATAACGAGCCCGGTATCCTGGCCTCCGGTCTCGGCGAAATACTCATTTTTGATCTCATCATCAGATATCTGAATCTGAATGCCTTGCTGAAATTTCTCGAACGGAAGCGTCATGTGGGCACGGCCAGCGATGACACAATCTCCGTATATATCGTTGAGATACATAGAACTGTCGGAAACTCCAAGCGCGGCATGAATATCGAAAGTATCCGGAATCGGCGGCAGGAGAGCCGGTCGGAGAATCGAGGAGAGCTTTATAGTTCTCTTATCTACCCGGGCCGGTAACTTTCCGAGTTTGATTTCAGGCATATCTTTTCTCCATGAAAATTATGAAGGCCGCATCAGGTTTTTGATCCTGAGCGATAATCCACCGGCCGGCGTCAGATATCTTCCCTGGGCGATATTCAGTGTGAGGATACCATCGATCGGCTCATCGACGTAGAGGGTCGGACGTCCCATTATGTTAGTCTGGTTGATCGGCGTGTTCACCATGGACCCGGGCGCCGGTAATGACAGGTAACCATTTTGTTGCCAGTTGAAGAAGTTCCTCGCTGATTGGGCAACGCCGTCCGCTGACCGGAATATCTCATCCTGTCCGGTGGCCTGGTTGATGTAATCGATGGAGGCGTAGATCAGGCCGTACATGCTTTGCGTCTGTCCATTAATCACACCGTAATACAGCGGATACTGGCTCACCAGCCAATCGATTGATATACCCTGCACGGTGGGCGAAATTATCGGATTGGCCAGCGTCACGTAGTCCAGTCCCGTAACGTCATCATGGCCGATATCCGAGAAGGGTATTCCGTTGACGTCGAAGAGCTGGACGGCACCGGATTGATAAATGAATGGGAGAGATACCAGTTCATTTTGAGAATAAACACCCCAGAATGAACCATTCAATAAAACTACTACCCAAGCATAAAAGGGCCCACCGTTGGATGGCACATTAACCGGTAGAGATATATTTTGTGCTAACCCATTGGATTTATTGGGTGAAGTCACTATCGTACCTGTCGCACCTGATACCGGATTGGCACCAAGCGCATCAGTAGACAGGTAAACATAACCTCCCCAAGTAATCCCCGGCGATACAATAATCGGAACGGTAAGCACGTGTGCTCCCGCTGTTAATATGGCCATTTTCCGCCTCGGTTATAATTTAAGACCAGGTACCTTGACCGACAGTGACACCACCAATCGTTACGGTGTTAATCTGGCTAAACGTACCCCAGTAAGCACCGTTTACATAGACAACAACCCAAGCGTAAAGCCCGGATCCACTTGCAGGCGCTGCAACTGGTAGGGCTACATTCTGAGCTACCCCGGTAGATGTCGGTGCCGTAACCTGTGATCCTGCTGCAACTGAATTAAGGCCGGCTGAATCACTAGAAAGATAGACAGAGGCAGAAAACGCCTGTCCAGCTGGTACTACCGTAATTGGAACCGTAAGAACTCTTTGTCCAGTTGGAACTACAATATTAGCCACGTTAGACCCTCCTTAACTTAATACTTGTGTATTGAAATCAAATGTATATGAGCCCCCATTCACAACGGAGATATTAATTTCGTAGCTTGCTACAACAATCGGAACTACTACTCCGTTATTCCCTGTACCGCCACTTCCTGCCGCGGCACCAATAGAAAGAATTCCAGCAGAGACGGGCACAGACATTGGCGCAACATCAGTTGGAAGTAACAAGCCGGCTCCAGGAGGCGGTGGGAAAGGAAGATTCGCTCGTTGATACCAAATACCCGTAGTGGGATTTTGAAAAGCCAAACTCCAATGGTCAGCACCAGCCGGAAGATTTACTACCCTAACAGTAAAAGAAGCTGGACCAGTACCTGGAGTTGGTTTTCCTTCGCTTGGCCTGGTAACCGCGTAAACGATACCCCCTAAAAACAATGTACCCCCTACTACTCCAATCGCGATCTTTTCATTCCTGTCCATATTTTAACCGCCTTACTCTTGGTCTTTGGTTTCCTTCTTGTTCTTCTCCAGCCACTTTCCGCTATTCAACGACGAGTTTCCCAATCGGTTTTACGGTTATGGTTCCGACCGGGATAACATCGGCAATCTCATCGACGGTATCGGTAGTCGGTTTAATCTGCGGCTCGACGTCCACCTCTTCACGGATAGCCGCCCGTTTTAAGGCGCGTAACATTAATCCATCCAGTGCCGCCTGCTCATCAGCGGAAAATTCGACAGGAAGCTGTTTTAGACCTTCGGGCGTCGCCGTGAATTCATCATCTGTGACAACATAATTCTCAATCACCTGAGCGTGTGGAACGTTAACCTTAACCGTCCAGGAATACTCCTTGATTTGAGTCAGGTGAAATTCAGTTGTAATTGTTCTTGGCATTTCAAACTCCTTACGAGATTAGTAGCGATGCTATCATATCGGCACTGGTATCTACAGCATTATTTGAAGTCACGCTAATACTGATGGCGTCTCCAGCTGCGACCCGCACTGAATGGGTAATATCACTCCCAATCAGGACGTTGTTCAAAGTACAGGTAATGGCAGTATTTACACCGTTTACCCGCACTGTATAAACCTCGGTCGTACCACCGGCTCCACTAGCCACCCTCTGTTGAACAAACAGATTTCCAAGCAGGCCGGGAGCGGTTGCTCGAAGCTTAATTTCATTGACCTGAGTAACACCATTTCCCGGAGCAAGATAAGTTGTTACATTGGGTGTAATAGCTCCCAGACAACCGAGATGAAGTTGTAAAGGCAGAAAAGAAGCGAAGCCAGGGAAAAGCCGCCCGATATTAAGCTCAGTAAATCTTTAACTTTTATATTCCCCCCTTTACGTCGCGGATATATTACTCGCGTCAATATCAAATGTTGGTGAGATTGAAATGGTAGTAATATTGACGGTTCCGGTATTGCCTTCGACCATTAAAGCGAAATAATCGCCACTGGCAATAGAATTAGCCCCGCCTGAGACGTTATTGGTATTCACCGTGACTGTGTGGGCTTGCGCCGCGCCGGGGTTTACGTCCGCCGTCCCGATCAAGACGCCATTTTCCAAGAATTTATAAAGACACGCGGCCGAATTTGTAAAGGTGACGCTAATCGTAATAGCGCCTGTTATTTTTTCTCCGATTGTTAGCCTCGCCACTTCAGTATAGACATGATCGGGTATTGTGTTTACATCGGCGCAATTTTTCGCGGTATTTCTCACCGTCGCCGAAGGCTTTAATATTACGCCCGATGATGAAGCAACGCCATTAACGTAAATCATTAAGCTAAATAACCTCCGTCAACCAACGCTTCGTATTCGAAGGTTATGGTGAGATCAACGGCGGTAGCACCCGTTCCCGTTAACGTTATGGTAATCGTTTTAGCTGCTACCAGAGCTACAGCGCCTGTCCAGGCTACCTGCTGGTCGGCAGCGGCGATATTCGCTCTGACACCCGTCACAGCGTCAATAAATGTTACCACCAGACCAGCGCCACCCTTAATCGTGATATTGGTCAAGTCGGCAGTAGTCGCAGCGTTCGAGCGGACAACAATCGACTTAATCAGACAGGATTGAGTAGTAATCGTGGCGGCTACCACAGCGCCAGCGTTAGCCGCCGATGCAATGGCTTTTACGAATATCTGGGTCTTGCCAATTACTTTTTTATCATCAAGGACAAGAATGGCCGCAATGTCAGTACCAAGATCGCCAGCGGCATTCCATCTCGCGCCGAGGATAGTAGTAAGATCACGAGCGATGTTTCCCCACTTGGCGGTCAAAGACACGAGAGTATGCGCCGATGGATTACCGATCGAGGTGATAAGACCCTTGATATACCCCATAATCGACTTACCGGCAGCCACTGCCTGAACAACGGCGTCGGTCTTGTTACCGATAACGTCACGCATATTGTTATTTGCGGCCGAGTCAGCGACTTGAGCTCTGGTCGTGCCTTGGAGCGAGCCGGAAACTATAGTATCGGTTTTGTTACCGATTACATCCCGCATGTTGATATTATTGGCTGAATCAGCAGCAGGGACGGGATGAAGACCAAGCAGACCTTTCAAGTAGCGCATTAAACTGGTGGTACCGTTAATGGTTGTACTGGCCGTATCGGTTTTATCGCCTACTACATCCCTCTCGACAGTGTCAGCCGCTGAATCAGCACCAGGAACAAGGAACCATCCCATGATACCCTTCAGGTATCGCATAATCGATGTGGTACCATTGATCGTAGTAGAGGCAGTATCGGCTTTATTACCAACAACATCCCTCATGTTGGTATTGGCAGCGTTATCGGCCGTCTGCACCCGGTTTAATCCCTGGAGAGAACCGCTGGATACCGTATCTGTCTTATTTCCGATAACATCCCGAGAAAGTACATTGGCGGCGTTATCGGCAGCCTGAACCTTTTGTGAGGCCATGATTGAGTTACCGGAATTCGTATCCGTCTTGTTACCAATAACATCTTCCGGCTGATTGTTATTGACGCTATCCGCCGCGGGGACGAAATCGGTCTGCGCGGCCAGGATGGCATAGGCGACTAAGCCAGTAACAGCGGTAAACGGATTATTGGGGTCAACCGTGAACACGCCGCCGATGTTGTTGAAACCGATTATATAGCGCGGCTGGAATGCGTCGGAGCCGGTCAATGGTAATAAAATGCATCCCTTCCAATAACTGCTGGCCTCCGCCCTGCCTGTATCCGCAGGCACGGTCGATGAGGATGTCGTGAAAGTACCTGTGGCTACTAACGATGAACCCAGAAGCCCCTTGAGCATGGCAATAATGCTTTGAGTTGCCGCTGGCGCGTATTTCGCTGCATCTGTTTTGTTTCCAACAACGTCTCGCTCAAGGGTATTCGTTACCACATCAGCACCAGGGACTGCCAGATCAGCGAGAATGGTGGCAACGTCAGCCGGAATTTGAGATGGCAATATAATATAGGCTACCGTGCCAGTGGCGGCGGTGAAAGCGATATCCATCGTAAACACACCGCCAGCATTATTAAATGACTTGATTACTCTCGGTTGGAACGCATCAGCACCGGTTAAGGGAATCAATGTGCAACCGTTCCAGAAATTAGTTGCTTCAGCTCTCCCGGTATCAGCCGGCACAGTCGCTGAAGATGTTGTGAATGTACCGTTGGTCACTATACTGGAAGCCAAAACTCCTTTAAGCATGGCAACCAATGACTGGGTGGCCGCGATAGAATATTTTGAGGTATCCGCCTTGTTTCCGACAACATCCCGCATGATAACATTTGCGATTGAATCGGGGGCCGGAACGGCCATATTCAAAGTAGCAAGAACGGCCGGGATCTGGTTAGGTAATATTGAATAAGTTACGAGTCCTGGCGCTGTTGTGAGCGGAGTATCAAGGGTAAAAACACCGCCAGCATTGGCGAATGAATTTATTATCCTGGGCTGGAAAGCATCAACGCCAGAGATCGGCATTAAGATACACCCATCCCAATAATGGTCGACTTCGGTACGTCCAGTATCGGCTGGAACGGTGGTAGACGAGGTAGTCAAGGTCCCAGTCGCAAGCGTAGTCGAAATACTGTTTATTGCAGCTAATATTTCTTTTTCACCAATCATGTTATTCCTTTAAGGTGAGGGCGACGGATATTCGTGCATCATAATTAAAATATCGATGCTGGCAAGATTGGTGGCACTCTTGACTTCTCCCCATAACTGATAGCCGGTGGGAATCCTCACACACCAAATATCCTGTGGTTTATTCTGACCGTTCGCTGTTTGCTGTTGTATCACCTGATCGGTATATTGCTTGGCAATAACTGCCTGGGCCGGCGTCTGAGCCGGCGTACCCCAGATAATTCTCAAAATATATGGATTAGCGCTCGATGTATCGGTAATCGATACCCTTCTTGGATCGAATAAAATCTTCTCCGGTCTTACCGGAGTGTCAGCCGTACCAATTAACCCGACCGCCGCTCCAAATGCGGCGGCTCCACTCACAAGATGGAAAGGATTCAAGCCCTCGAGATCTCCGAAATGAGTAGCAGTCGGGACTGCAGCTACGCCAAAAACATTTTCATAGTTATGAAAATGATCATCGATGATTTCAGCGGTCTGCTGTATTAAATTGTCGCCAATCATGTTTTAATCACTATGGTGAGCGTAACTGCCGGTCACCGCGTATGGCCCACCCGCGCTCGCCTTAACCGTAATCTGAATGTTATCCCCAGCCAGAATATCCCGGCCGAACATATCATTGAGCGACCAGTATTGATTGAAATTCAAATTGTTAATTTCGAACCCATTCGGGTCGGCGGTGGTAAGGTTTATGGTTGTAAGAACGCCATTAACCAGCTTATTGAGCTTCACGTAGACTTTATTGGCCCCGGGATCAGCGGACTTCAAGACCAGGTCATCGACCGTCCAGTGAAAACCGGCGGTCAATGCGAGATTCAGAACATCCGTCTCGCCGGCATTGATGGCGGTGGTATTAACCGCCACTTCAGGATAGACACCGTGATAGGTGAGCGTGCCGGTATTGGTGATGGCGCCGTAAATGTGCGCTATACCGATAAATGTCGCCGTTCCTGTATTTGTGATAGAAAATAGATTGGATTCGCCGTGCACCGTGAGCGCACCGTCAACGGTTGTCGGGAAGCTCATGGCATCGAGGCTTCCCCTGATCTCAAGAGAGCCGCCGACCGCAACGTTTGCAAAGCTCACCGAGCAGTTGCCATACACGGCCATGAGACCGGCATCCGTCTGGGAAATTTCAGCCTTATCGTTTACGTTGCCGGCTATGATTACCGAGCCGGTCGCATTGGTTATAGCCGCTCCGGTCGAACAGTCGCCGCCGACATCGACGATGCCAGTCGCATTAGCAAAGTCGCCCTTGACCGAGCAATCACCGTAAAAATTGATAATACCGGATGCGTTGGACAGGTCCTTCCCGACCGAGGTATTCCCACGAATAATTATCGTCCCGGCGTCCGTATGTAATAGATCAACCCCTAACGAACAATCACCCTGGATGATGATCGTCCCGGTAGTATTATCAATGCCATCCTCTGCTGAAAAATCACCGCCGATAACGACAGCCCCCGCGCCCGTCATAGATAAGCCACCCCCTGACCGGAAAGAACCCCTGATGGCAACCCCACCACTGGTATTATTTAGATAATCGGTCGTAATGTAATCACCATCAACTTCAACCGTACCGGAAGGATTTGTTAAATCCCCCTTGCATTCACAGTTGAGGTGGACGATGAGGGTGCCGATTCCATTATCTATTGCAACCGGTATATGCCCTTCGTTCCCAACAACAAGGTTACCGAAGAAGATCAGAGTGCCACCAGCATCGTTTTTAATGAAGGTTTCTACTATGCAGTCACCGTAGACCTCGATGGTACCGGTATTTACATTTTCGATGCGATCCTGCGTCCGGCAATTACCACGGACGATGATAATACCGACCGGCGCGTCGGTTAATAACGAGCCGGTTACACAATCCCCACCGACAACGACAGCCCCGGCTCCGGCCACTTCGATGTTTCCACTTCCCGCCATACCGACGATAGTGCCACCAGAGAAATCACCCAGGACGTGCAAAAAGCCGTCATTAATGAGGGCCGTTTCCTGCAAAGTACAGTTGCCCTCGACGGTAATCTCGCTGCTGCCGACGCCGGTAATGCTCTCGCAGGATAGGTCTCCCAGGAAATCGACGACGTAGGGCGACGCTACGGTGATGTCGTAACCATCTCCCTCACACTTGAGCATCATGTCCTTATTGAATGTGACCGCGTACGGATACGTCGTTAAATTCCAGGCGTCGCCGGGGTTCCACTGGTTAGTAGCGCCCCCGGCCAGGATAGCCGTAATTGATTGGGCTGTATTGCTCAAGATGACGCCGGAGCTTCCATCAGTTACGTTCCGGACCGTCAGACCCACAAGACTGTTCGGCTTCATGGGAAAAATATTGGCGTCGGTCATTACAGTCGGATTGACCACAACAGGAGTATA